>JBAXGZ010000001.1:0-104971 GCA_037139155.1 Actinomycetes bacterium
CAACCGCGTCACTCGTTGCCCAACTGGGCTTCGACCTGTTTTCGTTCTCGGATTAACGAGGCGCAGGCGCAACTAACTCGACAGCGTTTCCGTCAGGATCGCGCAATTGCAGTGACGGTTTGCCAAGTTCGTCGACGACATCAGGGACATCCAGTCCAAGCTCACGAAGATGAACTGCCCATGCTTCGAGGGTCCGGCCATCGGCGACTGCGAATGCCAGATGGTCGATCGGTGAACGCTCGACGTCGGGATCGCCAGGGGACACCACGATGACGAGTCGTGCCGCTCGATGACGAAGGGCAACGACATCTCCATGCTCGGACATCACGTCCATCCCAAGCGCAGCGCAATACCAGGTAACGGATGCGCGCACATCGCGCACGTTCAATTGCAAATGACTGAATCCGAGAACCGGTGATTCCATCTGCATAGTCTGACCGAAGAGGTGAACAATGTTTGAAATCACACCAATCGGTTGGGTACGAGGTGGCCGCGTCGAAGCGGTAGACGACGACTGGGCCAGTGTTGAAGCGGTGATCGAAATCGATTCGTCGACCTTTCCCGCTGAATCACTTGCAGGACTTGAGGATTTTTCTCACCTTGATGTCGTCTACATCTTCCACGAAGTCTCAAACGATTCGGTGGAGACGCGAGCTCGACGCCCTCGAGGCAATCCCGACTGGCCAGAGGTGGGGATCTTCGCCCAGCGAGCACGAATGAGACCCAATCGCATCGGTGTCACCACCTGCGAGATCATCGCTGTTGAAACCAACACCGTTCGGGTTCGTGGCCTTGATGCAATCGACGGTACGCCCGTGATTGACCTCAAGCCATACATGACCGGGTTTGCTCCACGCAGCGAAGTACGGCAACCGCAATGGGCACTCGAACTAATGGCGAACTACTGGGTAGACGACTCGTCCCAGTGACGCAGATTGTGGTTGCGGATGGATTCCTCGCCGAAAACTGGGAAATTCCCGAAACCGTTCACTTTCTTCTCAAGACGGACGCAAGGGTTTCGGTTTTCGAAAACACGGGCTGCGCAGATTGTGAATCACTGCCAACCGGCCACGCAGGGGCCTTGAAAATCCCGATCGTTCCCGCTTGCGCGCAGTCACCGGTCGGCAAGCAGACCAACTTGTTTGACACACCTGCGTATCCGTCAACGGCCCCAATCGCTTCGACAAGCGTTCGTCGTGGGATAAGCAACGACCCATCTTTCCCTTCGATCGCTACCCGCTGAATCGCATCGAAAATGAGATTGGCAGCATCGAATGCTGCGGTATTCCACACCGACAGCGGGGCCTGACCAAATTTCGAACGGTAGGCAATGACGTATTCGTCTCGATAGAACGGTTGCTTGTCCAACGCGGTCACATCTGGGCCCGATCCGTAGGCATTCACTTTCTTTGCCGATGGAAGAACTCCGGCGAGAACACATGCGTCACCAGTGATAACCGGCAAATTCTTTGTAGCCGCATTTGCGGAAATTGCGTCCATCAAGTTCTCACACACCGGAGAATTCACTGGCATGAAGATCCCGTCGTATCCACCGTTCGCAATCGCAACCGCTGTGGCCGTGTAGTCGCTCCCCTCTGGAGATTGGAATGTCTGGGTTGCAGTGACGCCGTACGAGCCGATCTTCGATTCGAAAACCGAACCGAGTTCCTCGGAATACACCGAACCGTCGCTCACAATTGCGATGCGATCAAGATTGAGCTGACCACCTACGAAACCGGCGACGACCGACCCCTGAATCAGATCGTTTGGTGCGGTTCGGAAATACGTGCTGTTAGGTGGGGGGTCCACCGTGAGAACCGGCGCCGTATTTTGACCAGAAATCATCAAAACACCTGCATCGGCGAAAAGCGGCTTCGCCGCCTTTGCTGCTCCCGAACAGGTCGTTCCGACGACGGCAACCAGCGACTTGTCGTTCAGTAATTGCCCAGCCCCTGATCGCCCACCTTCAGGCGAACATTGGTCATCCACTTCCCAGACGGCAACATCATGGCCAAGAAGTTGGCCATTCTCGCCGTCGAATTTGCCGTCGAGATAGTCGATCGCCAGTTGGAAGCCACGCAGATCATCAAGGCCAGCTGCATCGGAATCCTTCCCGATGCGCAGAAGTGCTGCGAGTTGCACCGGATCACCTGGTTCAATGCGCACACAACTCGATTCGTCGTTGGTACATGATTTCGCCGATGTTTCAATGACTCGCTTTGGTCCCACCCATGGCAAGTAAACGCCCGACTGAACTTCTGTCGCCATTGTCTGAACCGGCCCAGAATCCACGACGAAGGGCCCACGGAATGGCGCAGAGATTCCCACGATAAGAGCGAGGTCCAGTGCCACGATCAGGATGATCCCCACGGCGACATAGACCGTGTTACCTCCCGAACGAAGTGCGACGAAGAGCGCGTTGATGATCAACGCGAATCCGGCGATCACGCTAAGGAGGAGCAGTTCGATCGGCATCTCGCTGTCCGCAATGGAAAGAAGTTCGCGACGAACATCAGTGAGGTCGGCCATCGATTCCTCTATTGCATTCGCGGTTGCCGACGCGACGTAGGGACGGCTGGAAATCGTAAAAGCAACCGATTGCAATTCTCGAAGCGAACTGAACCCTGCCGATGTCTGAGCATTCTGAGCTTTCTCGGTCCCGAATGCTTTGAAATCAGACTTCTCGGAATCAAAGAGGTACACACCGAGCCGCTGCTGCACTAGGCCCGTGTCTACGGACGGAAGTGCTTCGGTCGCCCACGCGAGCCGGCTCGCCGCCGCGGCCTCCTTACCGACCAAGCTCTGAGCCTGACGAAGTGTGGCGAACTCCGAGTTGATGAGGAAGCCGGTGAGAATCGCGAAGAGGCTTCCAAGCGCAGTCATATAGGCCGCTGCCGCCAGTCCTGTGCGCTCGCGATGTTCGCCCGTTCTGGAATGCAGAAATGCGTACGAGGCCGCCGATGCAGAACCAACCAGCACAAGAGCGAGAAAGAGAATCGCCCAGACCGGCAACGATGTGAGCCAACTCATGATTTCAACTCTTTCATCCCGAAGGGGTCTAGTGACGGAAGTGGCGTTCGCCGGTGAAGACCATGGCGAGACCAGCATCGTTTGCTGCGGCGATCACTTCTTCGTCGCGGATTGAACCACCGGGCTGAATCACACACGTCGCGCCCGCTTCGATCGCAGCATCAAGACCATCGGGAAAGGGGAAGAACGCGTCCGACGCATAGGCCCCGCCCTTGGCTCGACCTTCAGCCTTCACCGCTGCGAGATGTCCAGCGTCGCGACGATTTTGCTGCCCACAACCGATGCCAACTGCTTGACCGTCCTTCACAAGAACAATGGCGTTCGAGGTCACCTTGGCGACGACCTGCCACGCAAGGATGAGATCGATCCACTCGGCATCGGTCGGGACACGCTCGGTCGCAACCGTCCAGCCCGAGTTGTCGTCAGTGACCGGATCGGGAGTTTGCACGAGATAACCACCGTCGATAGGACGCAATGAAAGACCTAGCGCTCCCGGAGCAACTGCCGTGAGGATTCGAAGATTCTTCTTCTCCTGCAAGGCTGCGAGCGCATCGGGCTCGTAGCCCGGAGCAACAAGGACCTCAGTGAAGACCGGGGCTATGACCTGAGCAACCTCGAGGGTGACGACTCGGTTGAGAGCAATAATCCCCCCGAATGCACTGACGGGATCGCATTCATGGGCCCGCGTGTAGGCGGTGAAAATATCGTCGGCAACAGCCACACCACACGGATTGGCGTGTTTGATGACTACTGCAGCGGGACGCTCACCGATTGAATGCACGAGTCGCCACGCCGCTTCGGTGTCGTACACATTGAGATACGACATTTCTTTGCCACCGTGTTGCTGTGCGCTGTCCCACCAACCACGCTCACCAGAAGTGGAATAGCGAGCACCAACCTGATGGGGGTTCTCGCCATAACGAAGGACCTGCTCGCGCTTGAGTTCAATTCTGAGCGTTTCAGGAAGTTCCGCAGGCGCGTCAGGAACTTCACCCTTGGCCGGCATACCGGCTTCGAACCACGCAAGTATCTCTGCGTCATAGGCCGCGGTGTGCGCAAATGCGTCGCGAGCGAGTTGCGTGCGCGTTGCTTGCGACAACGAGCCGCTGCTCTTCAGTTCCGAGATGATCGCTGCGTATCGAGATGGATCTGTGATGATCGCGACGTGCGCATGATTCTTGGCCGAACCGCGAACCATGGCCGGTCCACCAATATCGATCAGTTCAATCGATGGTTCTGCAGAGAACGGATACAAGTTCGCCACCACAAGATCAATCGCCTCAATCCCGTACTTTTCCATGTCAGCGCGATGTTCGGCGTTGGTGGGGTCGGCGAGAATGCCACCGTGAATCTTCGGATGCAGCGTGACCACGCGGTGTCCGAGAATGGCGGGGAATCCAGTGAGATCGGCGACATCAGTGACGGGAATACCGGCTTCAGCGATGACGCGCGCCGTTCCACCGCTGGACACGAGATCCCACCCGAGTTCATTCAAATCGCGAGCGAACTCAACGATGCCGGACTTGTCGTACACGGATAGAAGAGCCCTCACTGGACACTTCCCCTTTCGATGATGTCGGAAATGGTTTGAACGTAGATGCGACGCTCAACCGCTTTGATGCGCTCATGCAAGGTGGCTGCGGTGTCATCGGGTTCAACCACCACTGCTTCTTGGGCGAGGATCGGACCGGCGTCCACTTCTTCGGTGGCGATATGTACGGTGCAACCGGTGACCTTCACGCCGTAGGCGAGTGCATCTTCCACCCCATGCCAACCAGGAAACGATGGCAGTAACGCAGGATGGGTATTGAGGATGCGCCCGGGAAATGCGTCGAACATGCCTTTGCCGAGGATCGTGCCAAAACCGGCCATGGCCACGAGCTCTACATCCCATCCAGCGAGAACACCGAGAAGTTCGGCGGTGTAGCCGTCTCGGTCGAAGTCGTTTCCAAAACTGCGACGTTGAACAAGTTCGCACTGCAGCCCGTTGCGAGCGGCGACGTCTTGCGCGCCACATTCTCGGTCGAGAACGACGACAGCAACGGGCACCCCAGCCGCGCAGATGGCATCAAGGATGGTTCCGCTTCCTGAAGCCAATACGGCGAGTCGCATACCTCGACGAACCTATCAGGACGAGAGAAGGGGTCTCCCAGCCAGAGCTCCGGCGTGTTCGCCGTTTTCCATGAAGACCTCGCCGTTCACGAGTGTCCAGCCGTATCCCTCTGAACGCTGAATGAATCGGCCGGCACCGGCTGGGAAGTCATGTTCGAATGTGGGCAATGGAAGTGCGAGTGCATCAAGATCGAAAACGTTCACATCGGCCTTGGCACCTTCGACGAGACGGCCGCGATCGGCAAAGCCGAACAGCTCCGCTGGACGACCGGTGAGTTGATACACACCCTGTCCGACCGACATCAAGCCCCGCTCGCGGATCCAGTACGAGAGGAAGAATGTGGGCTGACTGGCATCAAGGATCTGACCAACATGCGCACCCGAATCGGCGAGGCCCAGCATCATTCGCGGATCGGTCAGCATCTCCGAAATCGCCGGAAAGTCTTGGTTGAGGATCGGCCAGTTGAGCGTGACCTCGCCATTCGATTCATCGATCAAATTGAGATAGGCCTCGACTGCTGTCGTCCCCGCACGCTCGGCATAGGCCGCCAAACTTTCGGAAGGATTGCAGTCGTATCGAGCTCCACGATCGGGCAGCATCACAAAGAACTCGCGGCTGCCTTCGATACCTGCGGGACCATCTCCGCCGGCAATGAGCTGGGCCCGCACCTGCGGGTCGCGCAGCACCGCAACGCGTTCTTCAAGCGACGTACCTTCAAGAATGTTCCAGCCCGGCAAATGACCAAATGGTGTGTGATGACCGAGAGAGAAGATCACCCCGATGCTGCGAGATGTTGTTTGCGGCCGAAGGTTCGCTCCAGTGGCATTCGCGTCGGAAACGAAATCAAGAACCTCACGCCATTGATTCGGGGCCGACAAGACATTGGTGAGATTGAACGTAAACGGCCGACCGGAGGCGCGACTCATTTCCGCCATGATCGCTACTTCGCTTTGCGCACGATCCGTACCTGGACCTTCGCCGTCGAAACGCGGTGCACACCCGAGAACACCGCGCCCATGTGTGCGCAGAACTGACGACAATGCGACGAGTTCACGCTCCACCGCCCACGTACCCGGAACGTTGCGACCATCACGAGTGACATGACGACCCGTACGCGATGTTGAAAACCCAACCGCACCAGCGCGCATCGCTTCGTCAACCAAATCGACCATTACTGCGAGTTCATCGTCGGTGGGGTCGGCACCCGCATCCAGCGAACGATCACCCATGGCCCAGTAGCGAACGGCGCCGTGCCCAACGAACCCGCCGTAGTTCATGCCTTTGGGAGCGCTGTCCAACCACCGCAGATAGTCGCCGTGCGTCGTCCATGTCCACGGCATGCCTTCAAGAATCGATAGGGCGGGAATGTCTTCCACCGCTTCCATCGCCTTGGCCAGAAACTCGGCGTCGCCGTCCTTGACTGGAGCGAACGTCATTCCGCAATTGCCCATGACGACAGACGTGACGCCGTGCCAACACGTCGAGGTTCCAATCGGATCCCACGCGAGTTGCGCGTCGAGATGCGTGTGCACATCGACAAAGCCCGGTGTGACCAAACGTCCGTCGGCATCGAGCGTGCGTTTCGCCGCGCCGACATCGGTACCAATAGCAACAATCGTGTCCCCATCGATTGCTACATCGGCGTGTCGCGGTTCTGTCCCCGAACCATCGACAACCAGTCCCCCGCTAATCACCACATCATGCATGTCGAGACAGTACCGGTCTCGTGCCAACACTCGCCGGAAAACAACGAAGGCCCGGCGCTCTGGCCGGGCCTTCGTGCAACAACCGTTGGAACAACAATTGTGATGGGGCTCAGGCCCAGCCGTTCTCCCGAACAACTTCGACCATCAGTTCGCCAGCTTCGGTGGGGTTCTTGCCCACGCGAACACCAGCGGATTCAAGCGCTTCCATCTTGGCGGCGGCAGTGCCTTTGCCACCGGAGACGATGGCGCCAGCGTGGCCCATCTTCTTTCCGGCGGGTGCGGTCACACCAGCGACGTAGGAAACAACCGGCTTGCTCATCTTGTTCTTGATGAACTCGGCTGCTTCTTCTTCGGCCGAACCACCGATTTCGCCAATCATCATGACGGCCTTGGTGTCGGGGTCGGCTTCAAACGCCTCGAGGCAATCGATGAACGAGGTTCCGGGAACCGGATCGCCACCGATACCGACGCACGTGGTGACGCCGATGTCCTGAAGCTTGAGTTCATACAGCGCCTGGTAGGTGAGCGTGCCGGAGCGGCTCACGATGCCCACCGGACCACCGGGCTTGGCGATTTCGCCAGCGGTAATTCCGATGTTGCACTTTCCGGGGCTGATGATGCCGGGGCAGTTCGGGCCAAGCAGGCGTACGTTCGGGAAGTCGCGCTTCAACTTGTTGAAGAACCACGCTTCGTCATGTGCGGGCACACCTTCGGTGATGCACACGATGAACTCGATGCCACCTTCGGCTGCTTCCATGACGGCGTCACGAACGCCGGGAGCCGGAATGAAGATGCATGATGCGTTGGCGCCGGTTTCAGAAACCGCGTCGGCAACCGATGCGAACACGGGAATGCCGTCAACATCGGTGCCGGCCTTCTTGGGGTTCGTTCCACCAACAACCTTGGTGCCGTAATCGCGGTTGCGGAGACCGTAGAAACGTCCCTGCGAACCGGTGAGGCCCTGGTAGATGACCTTTGTGTTCTCGTCTACGAAGATGCTCACGGGTTCCTCAGTTCTTCTTCGCGAGTTCGACAGCGGCCGCAGCGGCTTCGAGCATCGTGGGCTTGCTGACGAGCTTGTCGGAGAGATGCGGTGCAAGAAGCGCACGGCCCTCTTCGGCGTTGGTGCCGTCGAGTCGGATAACGATCGGTGCGGAGATGTCGACCATCTCGAGTGCGCCGATGATGCCCTTGGCGACTTCTTCGCCTCGGGTGATGCCACCGAAGATGTTGATGAAGATTGACTTCACGTTCGGGTCGTCATTGATGACCTGAAGTGCGCCAGCCATAACTTCAGCATTGGCACCGCCACCGATGTCGAGGAAGTTGGCGGGCTTGCCACCAGCCTGATTCACAACATCGAGCGTGCTCATGGCGAGACCAGCACCGTTGGCGATAACGCCCACGGTGCCGTCGAGGCCCACGTACTGCAGACCCTTGACGTGTGCAGCCTCTTCACGTTCGTCGCGAACCTGTGTGGCTTCGTACTCGTCCCATTCGTGACGGTACTGAGCGTTGTTGTCGAGCGTGACCTTGGCGTCGAGTGCATGCACCTTGCCGTCGGTCTTCACGATGAGGGGGTTGATCTCTGCGAGATCGGCGTCGCCCTCGGTGTAAGCGGTGTAGAGCTTGAGCAGCAAGGCCACCGCACCGTCGGTGACCGACGGGTTGAGGTTGGCAGCAAGCACCCATTCGCGACATACGGCTTCGGTAAGACCGTCGACAGGGTCGATCCAGATCTTGGCGATTGCGTCGGGGTTTTCGACGGCAACCTGTTCGATCTCAACGCCGCCTTCCTTCGACAGCATTCCGAGATGCTTCTTGGCCGAGCGGTCGAGAGTGAACGACACGTAGTACTCCTCGGAGATGTCCGAGGCGATCTCGATCCAGAGGATGCGGGTGATATGTCCCGAGATGTCGAGTCCGAGGATGTTGCCAGCGTGTTCACGGACTTCATCGGCATTGTTGGCGAGTTTGACGCCACCGGCCTTTCCGCGACCACCGGCATGTACCTGGGCCTTGACGACGACGGGATAGCCCACTGCCTCAGCAGCGGCGACAGCCTCGTCGACGGTCGTTACCGGACGCCCGTCGGACACCGGAATGCCGAACTGGGCGAAGAACTGTTTGCCTTGATATTCGAGTAGATCCACGAGGAGAAAGTAGTCAGTCCGAAGGGCCCACACCTAACTCACTTTTCCGAGCGAGTCGGCCTCGGTGACTCTCCGACTTTGTTTCCATTCTCGGGCCGGGGATACTGACACCATGCCCGTGCAGGACACCCGCAAGCGCACCTCCCGATCAATCATCCTCGCCGTAGCTGGTGTTGCTGTGGGCATCGCTCTTGTCCTTGGGTTGTTCGTCGTCGCGATCCCCTCACTTACTGAATCAGGCAAGGTCGAGGTGAAACTCGGTTCCGATACCTACGACGCAGGTTCGGCCTCAGCCCGTGCTGAAAACATCGCCGAGGGTGGACCGCTGCTCTTTTCCGACGTCTCCAGCGGTAAACGCGATATCTACCTTCAGCACATCGGCGATGACGTCACCACCGGGTGGTACGCCTTCGACGCCCGACGCGCCGGTCAGGCCCGAGATTGCACCCTCAGTTGGCAAGCGTCGCAGAGCAACTTCCGTGATCCCTGCGACGACACGATCGTCGCTGCCGATGGAACCGGCTTGCTGTCCTATCCGGTGACGATCACCGACAAAGGCAAAGTGGTCGTCGATCTCCGGGGAGATTCGACGACCACCTCGACACCCTGACCGAACGTCACCTTCAGGCTGAGACTCGGTTGTCGATCGGTTCGGTTGCGACCGTCCGGGGCTTCGACACCGACGACATCGGCAAGAAGAACATGATCATCGTGGGGATCAGGTAGGCGAACCACGCCAGCACCTGCAGGACCGACATCTCGGACCGGAAGTTCACCAAACCACGCAGAAGCGATCCGTACCAAGCCGATTCGTCATACCAGGACGAAATGTTGAACGCCTTGGACGCATCGCCGGGCAGCCAGCCGAGTTCCTGGAACTCGTGCACGGCATAGGTCAGCACCCCAGCAGCAACGACGATCAGTAGGACCCCGGTGATCTTGAAGAACGTCGACAGATTGAAATGCACAGCCCGGCGGTAGATGAGGTATCCGAGACCAACAGCCACGAGGATGCCGAGCAAACCACCAATAGCAGGATGACCTGCACCCGATGCCGCCTGATCGTTGGTCCAGAGGAAGAGCGCGGTCTCAAGCCCTTCACGGCCGACCGCAACTGCAGCCAAAGCGGCGAGAGCAATGCCACCGACATCGACCGCGGAATCCATCTTCTCGTGCAGATCGCCCTTGATCGTGTGGGCGGTCTTGCGCATCCAGAAGATCATCCACGTGAGGAACACCACAGTGAGGATCGACATGATCCCGGCGAAGGCTGCTTCGGCAGTATCGCTCAGCGAGTTCGAAGTGATCTGGAGCACGGCGACGAATCCGAGGCTCACGGCGATGGCCACCCCGACGCCCATCCAGATGAAGCGCAAATGTTCGGTTCGGCCTGTCTTGACTAAGTAAGCCACGAGGATGCCCACAATGAGCGAAGCCTCGAGACCTTCACGCAAACCGATGAGGAAGTTGGAGAACATGGTGGACCTCGGTGGAGTCAAGTGTTAGGTGTGCCTTACATCGATGATGTTAGGGGACCCTAACGGATCTGACAAGTCGTCAGAAACATTTTCCGAGGTTTTTCCGTGGCGCCCCTGGACTCAGCATTTCTCCAGTGGCGCCCAGGCCAAAAGCAGGCGCTTCTCGCCGAATCCGGGGAATCGGACGACGGCTTCGGCCTTGTCGCCGGCGCCCTCGATGGCGAGGATCACCCCTTCACCGAACTTTCCGTGACGAACATCGTCTCCGGCTCGGAGGCCGATGGCATCGGCACCGCTCGGGGTGGGCGGGGCCGGCTTGAGTGAGGCTTCGACGACCTCGTCGCGATGCGAGCGCCCTCCCCCGCCAATGACCGACCCCGACCAATCGTCGTCGTCGTTACGAGAACGACCACCGCTTCCCCAGATACCTCCGCCTGATCCGCGGTTGCTTCCCCACGAACCACTCGAGGATCCACCGGAGGAACTTCGTGACGGACGTCGGGTGCCCTGGACCGACTCGACGAGCTGCGCAGGGATCTCGTCGAGGAATCGGCTCGGCGGGTTGTACTGCGTAATGCCAAACATTGTGCGCGCCCACGCGTGACTGAGATAGAGCCGTTCACGCGCACGAGTGATGCCGACGTACGCGAGGCGTCGTTCCTCTTCGAGTTGGTCGGGTTCGGCGAGAGTGCGCATATGCGGGAAGATTCCATCTTCAAGACCGATCATGAACACGCAAGGAAACTCAAGACCCTTCGCTGAGTGCAGAGTCATAAGGACAACCGCCGATTCGTCAGCATCGAGCGAGTCGGTGTCGGCGACGAGGCTCACTTGTTCAAGGAACTCATCGACCGAACCAAAATCGCGCGCTGCGCTAACAAGTTCAGCGAGGTTCTCGATTCGGCCCTCGGACTCGATGGAATGTTCCATTTCAAGTTCCTCGATGTAACCCGAACGCTGCAGAGCGGCTTCAATAACTGCCGCTGGTCCGCTGTCGACAAACAACAGAAGTTCGTCGATGAGCTTGAGAAACTGCTCGATTCCTTTGAGAGCTTTCCCAGTGACACCCGCGGCTGCGGCTTCGCGCAACACGTCGAAAAACGTCAGACCATGACTTCGGGCATACACATCGAGGCGGCCGACGGAGGATTCGCCAATGCCACGCTTGGGCACGTTGAGAACGCGCTTGACGCTGACCTCGTCAGCGGGATTCACCGCGACCTTGAGATAGGCCAATGCATCCTTGACCTCACGCCGATCATAGAAACGCGTGCCCCCAATAACCTTGTACTGAATGCCGACGCGCATGAGGTACTCCTCAATCAGCCGACTTTGTGCATTGGTTCGATACAGAATCGCGCAATCGCCCCAGCGGTGACCGCCATCGTGCAGATGACTGAGTTGGCTCGCAACCCACTGCGCTTCGTCGGCCTCGTCGTCAGCGTGATAGCGGATGATGGCCTCGCCGGCACCGGCATCGGTCCAGAGTTCCTTCGGACGACGCGACATGTTGTTGTCGATGACAGCGTTGGCGGCATCGAGGATTGTCTGGGTGGAGCGATAGTTCTGCTCAAGGAGGAGCACGGTGGTGTCGGGGAAAGCGTTCTCGAAATCGAGAATGTTGGTGATATCGGCGCCACGCCAGCCGTAGACGCTGTTATGCACCAGCATTCCATTTGCGACATAGGAATGAGTCGGATCGACCATGAAGTCATAGACAGGGCCCGAATACAGACTGGTTTCAATTTTGTCGACCGAGACTTCAGTGAATGAGTCGCCTTCTTGAACGAGAACCTTCGCACCTTCACGGAGATGCGAAAGCGGCATGTAGTCATAGGTCGTTCCCGCGACAACCATGCGACGACGAATCTCAAGGCCGCCAATGTCAGCAACTCGGCGAGTCAGTTCCACTGCTTCGAGATAGTCACGGCGTGACGTTTCGAAACGGAACGTTCCCGGTCTACTTCCTTGACGAACGTGGAATCCAGCATTTTCGAGTCGGGCTGCGGTAACTGAGCAACTCGAGGACCATTGAATGCGGTGATAGGACACGGTGCCGCGTGAGTCGGCGAACATCGCCAATGTGACGATCGCTCGACGTTCACCCCCTTGCGGTTGGTGGTGAGGGAACTCGGGGTGAAGCAACTCTTCTGACAGAAGTTCCTTCGCATTCGTGAACGTGTCGACTGAGTCGTACAAACGGCGAATCCATTCGTCGTCCATTGCGAGGGCACGCCCTTGTGCGTGAAAACAGGTCGTGGGAATGCCATAGGCAACCGAGAAATATTCCTCCCAATAGGAGGCTTCTGCTTGGGTTCCACAGACCCGAAGTACCCACAGCGCGTCGGCGTGCTCCTGAACTGCCCTGACTCGGTAACCCAACTGCCGATAGCCGCGACTGTCGGTGCGGATCGATTTGGTCTGGCCAACTCGCCAGCCCCGATCCGAACGGAACATCAGATAGACGAACCACTTGCCCGGGTCTGCGTCCATGCGGGCAGGAACGATGTGATGCGGGGTTCCGGTGAGTTCCTTGCCACCTGCAAAGGCAGTGACAACAGGACCTTCGTACTCACCCGGCCACACCGCCGACACGGTTCCCGATACTGCGCCATCGCGACCGTCCGATCCGATCAATTCATCGCCAACGCGCACCTCTTCGACCGGAACGGTGCCCCGAGTTGTCGCGATCTGCGTTCCAGGAACAAGGCACTGATCGCCATCGCCAACCACACACACGTTGTGGTGCTGCGCGCCGAGCATGAGCACCATTTCGTTCTGAACGTGATTGGTGTCCTGATACTCGTCGACGAGTACGTGTTGGAACCGACGCTGATAGGTCTCGAGAACATCAGGATGCTCACGAAATAACTTCACGGTGTTCGAGAGCAAATCGTCGAAGTCCATAGCGCCGGCTTTCAGGAGCCTGGCCTGGTAGTCAACAAAGACCTCGGCGATCTTGCGATCGAAAATCGAACCGGCGCGGGCGGCGAACCCCGCAGGATCGAGTCCCTCATTTTTCGCTGAGGAAATAGCGCCGTGTACCGAGCGTGACGGGAACTTCTTGGGATCGAGGCCGAGGTCGCGAATGCAATAGCCCGTGAGACGCTCGGCATCGGATTGGTCGTAAATCGTGAATGAGGAGGGAAAACCAAGCCGGCTTCCGTCACGGCGCAGGATGCGGACACACGCCGAATGGAACGTGGAGACCCACATCTTTTCGGCCACCGGGCCGACAAGAGCAGCGACGCGCTCCTTCATTTCGCCCGCGGCCTTGTTGGTGAAGGTGATGGCGAGGATTTCGAACGGCGAGACACCGAGATCACGGATGAGATGGGCGATGCGCTGGGTGAGGACTCGGGTCTTGCCCGAACCAGCGCCAGCGATGATGAGCAGTGGACCCTCGGAGTGGGTGACCGCCTCGTGCTGCACAGGATTGAGACCGTCGAGAAGATCGGCGCGCGCGGGCGCGTCGTGAGAACGCAGGTCGAGCGAGGGAGATGACGCGTCGTCGGGGGGAGGAGTCATGATCCGCTCACCCTACTGACGGGGTCGGACGGTGCCGATAGGTGTCGGTGGGTGTCGGCAGGTGTCGGCAGGTGTCGCGCTCGGGTGAAATGGTTCAAATGGCCTATAGGAGGATGCACGCTGTCAGCGTATCTTCGTACACATGTTCGATGCTGAGCGATCCGCCGCCACCACCATTCTCCTTACGCAGGTGTCCGCGCTCAGCAACGACGAGCTTGTTCGCGAGTCCCACCGACTTTCTGCGCTGCTTTCTTCGGCTCGGGCCGAACTCGGCCTCGTGCTGGCCGAAATCGAATCGCGTGAGCTCCACAAAGAGTTCGATTGCGGCACCATCGAGCGCTTTGCGGGTTGGCAGTGTCAGCTGTCCGCATCGAGTGCCCGCAACACCGCCGCTCTCGGTCGCGCAGTGCATCGCCTGCCGGCCATGGGCGACGCGGTGGTCGAGGGTCGGCTCGCGGCCGACAAGGCGGTCATGATCGCACGAGTCGCCGATCCCGAATCCGAAGCTGCACTGGTTGATCTCTCGCAGTACACCTCGATGGGACAATTGCAGAAGGTGTGTAGCGCGTGGCGAAAGGTCGACTCGGCCGACTCGCCATCGGTCACCGACCTCGAAGGCGCGTCCGATACGTCTCATCTCGGCCGAGTCGTGGTGTTCCACGACGACGACGGCATACAAATGCGTGCATCGTTCGACCACGTCCATGGAGCGCTCATCCTCTCGGCTCTCGATGCCGTCACGGCTCAGGTTCGCAGCGAACGCCGCAGCGCGGCACTGGCCGAGGGAACTATGCCATCGGGCGCACGGCCCGCCGATGCCGACGAAATCCCTTCGGAACGGCTGACCCGCGATCAGTGGCGAGCCGAAGGATTGCTACGCATGTGCGAACTCGCCGCTGGTCAGGTGCCGGGAGAACTGCAGTCCTCGGGATTCACCACCCAGGTGGTCGTCCATGTTCCGGTCGACACCTTGCTGCACCCCACTCCTCTGCCGGGGGTGTCACCAGCCCCCGAGGACCGCCTCGAGCCCGCCGGAGTCATGCTCCGGCGCGAGGCGGCTCGGTGGTTGGCCTGCGATGCCGGCCTGCTCACTGTGCTCGAAGACAACAATGGCGACCCGCTCCACCTGGGCCGGCGCACCACCACCATCACACCCCATCTGCGTCGCGCCGTGCATGCCCGCTATCGCAACTGCACCTGGCCAGGGTGTCTCTCAACCATCGTGCAGCTTCACCATCGTCATCACCGTTCAGTGGGCGGTCACGACGATGTCGAGAATCTGGTTCCCTTGTGTCGTTTCCATCACGGAGTCGTGCATCGACGAGGCATCACTGTCGCCCGCGACCTCGAAGGTGAACATCATTTCTGGCGACCCGACGGTTCCGAGGTCATTGCGTGCCTCGATAGGCAATCGAGTGGTGAGCCACCGGGCCCATCGGCCGGCGCGGCCAGCCACGCTCTTGCCAAACGCCACGGTGCTATCGGTATCGATACCGATGATCGCCGACGGCGACCCCAATGGATGAACGACCCATTTCATCTCGGTGACATCATCGAAGCTCTGCAGACTCGGCGCGATGCTGCTCGTCGCCGCACGCAACCAACCGGATCAGTCACCCACGGTTCGGTCACGATCTCCGGTCACGCCACTCCGCACATCTCACGCTACCTGTCGTCATGATCAGTTTGCTTCGATCGGTCCGCTTCGATCAGTTCGTCGTCAGCAGACGTTCGCGGAAAAACGCAAGCACCTGGTCGAGTGCCTCGCGAGTGGGATGTCCGGGTTCATCAACGAGATGTTCGGTCACCACCGAATGTGCATTCTTCGGAATGCCCCACCGGTTCCCTTCGGACGAATCGATTTCGACTCCGATAAATCCGTCACCAAGTTCTCGACGCAGCGTGGCGAACCGTTCGGCCGGCACCGCCCGATCGCCTGTGAACCGCATTCCCAGCACACAGATGTCGTCATTGACCACGCGCTCTTGCACCATTCGCAAATCTTCAGGCGACAAATGAATACTCGATCTCGCCTTCTTGGAAACCGGCAATGGAAGCGAGGGCTGACTGAGAACTGGGGCGACGACGGCCGGATCAACAGTCATGCCCAGCGCGAAACCGCCGGTGAAACACATGCCGATAGCCCCAACCCCTGGCCCTCCGCATTCGGCATGCGCGTGACGTGCCAACGCCCGCAACCAGATCGACAACGGTTCGGTACGGCCCGTCGCGAATGCTGCGAATTCCTTCGAGACGCAACCTTTCGCCATCGACGCGGCGATATAGCTGCCACTCGGAGCGCGCCCGGGAGTTCCGAACAGCACCGGCAGGAACACAGTGCAACCAATGTCCCGAACGCGACGGGCAAAGTCGGCGACGTTCGGGGTAATGCCCGGAATCTCCGCCATCACGATCACGGCAGGACCTTCGCCACTGCGGAAGACCTCGTGGGTCTCCCCTTCATGGGTGAACGAACCCCGGGTGAAATCCGAGAGTCGGTCGGCAATCTCTTTTGGCATACCCAGACGCTAGAGGTAGTAGGAAGAAGGAAAGAACCATCGAGGGGGAAACGTGAGCAGGGATTTCAGCAGCGGAAACGGCCGCTTCGAAGACAAGGTCGTGCTCATCACCGGAGCGGCCCGTGGTCAGGGTCGGGCCCATGCCCGCCGATTCGCCGCCGAGGGAGCCAACATCATTGCGGTCGATGCCTGCGCCCCGATTCTTCCCGATGTGGCCTACCAGGCCGCCACCGTTGAGGACCTTCAAGAAACTGCTCGTCTCGTCGAACAGGAAGGGCGGGGCATCGTCGCCCATGTCGCCGATGTCCGCAATCAATCCGCTCTTGATGCTGCCGTCGCTGAAGGCCTCGACCGATTCGGTCGACTCGATGTCATTGTCGCAAACGCAGGAGTCGCCAGCTACCACCTCACGTGGGAAGTCCCCGAAGAGCATTGGGCGATCGTGCTCGATGTGAACCTCACCGGGGTCTGGCGCACAGTGAAAGCAGGACTCCCCGCAATGATCGAGGCAGGGAACGGTGGTGCAATCACCTTCATTAGTTCTGCCGCTGGTCTTCGCGGCTATTCCTATCTCGGTCACTACGCCGCAACAAAGCACGGACTTGTTGGACTGATGCGGTCGCTCACCCTTGAAGTCGGCCAGTACGACATCCGGGTGAACACCATTCATCCCGGCGCAGTCGACACCGTCATGGGCAACGATCCCGACGTTCGTCGAATCATCGCCGACGACCCGCGCACCACCGCCGCCTATACCGGCCAGCGACCACTCGACGGCGGCGCACAGAAAGTCGACGACATCTCCAACGCGTTGCTCTGGATCAGCTCCGACGAAGCTCGCATGGTCACTGGCATCACCCTGCCCGTTGATGCCGGCGCATCGATGCGCTGAAAGGATTGCACGATGAGCGTTCGACTCCCCCGCCAGAAACCATTCCGATTCAGTATCCAGGCCAGCGAACCTCCGGGCGGTTTCACCGGAACCGCCGATGATGGCGACCGCTGGCGCGCACTTGCTCGTCAAGTGGAGGCACTGGGCTATGACTCACTTACCATCGCCGACCATCTCGATTCGCAGTTCGCCATCACCCCGGCGCTCGTGTCTGCCGCCGAATCGACCACCACGCTCAAGATCGGCACGTTGGTCTGGTGCAACGACTATCGCCACCCAGTCATCCTCGCCAAGGAAGCCGCGACCATTGATCTGTTGAGCGGCGGGCGACTCGAATTTGGCATCGGTGCGGGCTGGATGACAACTGACTACGAGCAGTCCGGTATTCCTCTTGATCGACCCGGTGTTCGCATTGACCGCATGGCCGAGGCCATTACCGTCATCAAAGGGCTTTTTGCTCACGGACCCGTCGACTTCCACGGCGACTACTACGACATCACTGGGCACGAGGGAACCCCAAAGCCTCTTCAGAAACCAGTTCCGTTCCTTATCGGTGGCGGTGGCAAGAAGGTCTTGGGCATCGCTGCTCGAGAAGCCGACATCATTGGCATCAACGTCGCTCTCACCGCTGGCGTGATCGATGCAACCGCCGGTCCTAATGCAACAGCCGAGGCCACCGAAGAGAAGCTGCAGTGGATCGCCGATGCCGCTGGCGATCGTTACGACGATCTCGAATTGCAGACCCGAGTCCACCTCGCTGTCGTCACCGACGATCGTGACGGATTCGCGGAAATGGTTGCCCCAGCACTGGGCCTCACCGGTCCGCAGGCGTTGGAATCGCCTCACGCATTGGCCGGAACCGTCGATCAGTTGTGCGAGACGATCATCGAACGCCGCGAACGATTCGGTCTCTCCTACGTCACGGTCGGTGCCGACGCAGTGGAATCTTTTGCTCCCATCGTCGCCCGATTAGCCGGGACCTAATTATTCCCACTTATTCCCACTCGATAGTGCCGGGTGGCTTCGAGGTGATGTCGTACGCGACTCGGTTGATACCGGGAACCTCATTGATGATGCGCGACGACATCCGCTCAAGAAGTTCATAAGGAAGACGCGCCCAATCGGCGGTCATCGCATCTTCACTCGTGACCGCTCGAATGATGGCGGGGTACCCATAGGTCCGCTCATCGCCCATCACTCCCACCGATCGAATGTC
This sequence comes from Actinomycetes bacterium, assembly GCA_037139155.1. Lineage (GTDB taxonomy): Bacteria > Actinomycetota > Acidimicrobiia > Acidimicrobiales > Acidimicrobilacustridaceae > Acidimicrobilacustris. The sequence goes on from JBAXGZ010000001.1 coordinate 18,636, forward strand.
GGGAAGCACCGCGAACGCTTGCCAGATCTCGCGCTCAAGACCAGCAGCTTTCACCTCTTCGCGAACGATCGCGTCGGCTTTCTGCAGCATCTCGACTTTGTCGGGAGTGACTTCACCGATGATACGAACGCCGAGTCCCGGACCAGGGAAGGGCTGACGCCACACGATTTCGTCGGGAAGTCCGAGTTCGGTACCAACTTTGCGCACTTCGTCTTTGAACAGTGCACGCAGCGGTTCGACGAGTTCGAAATCCATATCGTCAGGAAGACCACCAACGTTGTGATGACTCTTGATTTTGGCCGCATCCTTCGTTCCCGATTCGATGACATCGGGATACAGCGTTCCCTGAACGAGGAACTTGGCGTCCTCAAGACCACCCTTGGCATCTTCAAAAATGCGGATGAACAGTTCGCCAATGGCTTTGCGCTTTTCTTCAGGATCAGTGATGCCAGCAAGTCGTTCAAAGAAACGATCACCAGCACGAACGTGAATGAGTTCGATGCCCTGATGGCGCTGGAACGTTTCGACAACCTGCTCACCTTCACCGAGACGCATAAGCCCGGTATCAACGAACACGCAGGTGAGTTGCGAACCAATCGCTTTGTGCACGAGAGCTGCCGCAACCGCGGAATCAACGCCACCCGACAGTCCACAAATCGCACGACCACTTCCAACCTGCGCACGAATGAGTTCAACCTGCGTGTCGATGATCGATGACATCGTCCATGACGGAGCAAGACCGCACCCGTCGTAGAGGAAGTGCTCAAGCAGTTCCTGCCCGTGGGGCGTGTGCACGACCTCGGGATGAAACTGCACGCCGTAACGGCGGTTCTTCACATCTTCATACGCGGCGGCCGGCGTGTCCGGCGTGGAAGCGGTAACCGTTGCGCCGACCGGCGGGATCGTGATGGTGTCGAAATGGCTCATCCACACTGATTGCGTGCGGGGCTGAGCAGCACTGAACAACACATCGTCGGCACTCACTGTGAGTTCGGTTCGTCCGTATTCACCACGATCAGATCGCGAGACCTCGCCGCCGAGATCACGGGCGAGTAATTGCGCGCCGTAACAAATACCGAGGATCGGAACACCGAGTTCGTACACACCGGGGTCGATCGAGGGCGCGCCGTCGACGTGCACCGAGGCCGGACCACCCGAGAAGATGATGCCCGCCGGTTGCTTGGCCGCGATTTCAGCTGCGGTCAGGTTGTGTCCGATGATCTCGGAAAACACATGCGCCTCACGCACACGCCGAGCAATGAGTTGTGCGTACTGCGCGCCGAAGTCGACGACGAGAACAGGACCGACTGTCGACGCGGCAGGCACTCTCAGTGACCCATTCCGACGCCCTGCGCCTTCTGCAGGACCTTTCCTTCGGTTTGCAGAGCGGGAGCGACCATAACTTCGGCCTTCTGGAATTCCTTGACTGTCTGATACCCGCAAGTGGCCATGGAAGTACGCAGGGCGCCGAAAAGATTCATGCGTCCGTCGTTCTCGTTGGCCGGACCGATGAGGATTTCCTCAAGCGTTCCGCGGGTGGTGGTCTTTACGCGCGCGCCGCGAGGAAGAGTGGGGTGGAATGTGGCCATACCCCAGTGATAACCACGGCCCGGAGCTTCCGAGGCCGCCGCCAATGGCGAACCGATCATGACGGCGTCGGCGCCGCACACAATCGCCTTCGCGATGTCGCCGCCAGTTCCCATGCCACCGTCAGCGATGACCTGGCAATAGACGCCGGTCTCGTCGAGATGACGCATGCGTGCGGCTCGCGCATCGGCGATCGCCGTCGCCTGCGGCACACCAAGACCAAGCACGGCACGAGTGGTGCAGGCGTGACCCGGACCGACACCAACAAGCACACCGGCCGCACCGGTCCGCATGAGGTGCAACGCCGCTTGATAGGAGGCACAACCGCCAACGATGACGGGAATATCAATCTCGCGAACGAACTTCTTGAGATTCAGGGGTTCGACGGTCTTCGAAACATGTTCAGCTGAAACCACAGTTCCTTGGATAACGAGCAGATCGAGTTCGGCATCGAGGATGGCCTTGGCCAATGACTCGGTCCGCTGAGGGGTCACCGATGCGCACGAGGTAACTCCAGCAGCGTTGATCTCACGGATGCGCTGCGCAACGAGTTCGGGCTTGATCGGCTCTTTGTAGATCTGCTGCATGCGCGCTGTCGCTTTCTCGACATCGAGCTTGCTGATCTCTTCCAAGAGCGACTCTGGATCCTCATACCGAGTCCACAGTCCCTCGAGGTTGAGCACCCCCACACCGCCGAGACGACCAATCTCGATCGCCGTCGCCGGGCTCACGACTCCGTCCATGGCCGAGGCCATGAGAGGAAGTCCGAACTTGAACGCGTCGATTTCCCAGGTGATGTCAACATCCTCTGGATCGCGGGTACGACGACTCGGCACGATGGCGATGTCATCGAAGCCGTACGCACGACGACCCGACTTACCCATTCCGATCTCGACTTCAGCCATTGCTGATCCCTTCGCTCGAATCCGACGGGACTACCCCGGGGGAGGAATGGCGGAAAAGGACCACAAGGGCCCCACTCCGCTGGAAAGAGAGAACTCTAGTCCGTGGGGATCGGTGAAGAGTCCCGATCGAAGGCCAATGGAAGCACCGCATCGGGCGCGTCCCAGTGTGAGATTTCCGCATTCGAATCATGCGTTCCCGTGATGATCGAAAGCAGGTTGCGAAGCATTGCTGCGGTCGCACCCCACACCGTGTCGCCCTCGATTTCGAAGAAAAACACCGGGCGCGTGTACTCGCCGAACGTCCAGAGTTCCTCGCGGAAGACCCCGTCTTTCAGCAATTCGTCCAGGCCCACATGCAGCACCAACTCGACTTCGGCCGGCGCCGCCCGCAATTGCGGGATGACGAGGTGGGGGTCGGCGATTTCGGCGACATAGGGGACGATCCATGACCGACTCGAGACGGTTCGGAGATGATCAAGTTCACCGAGATGAGCGACCGCAGTTCGATCGAGGGCGATTTCTTCCTCGGCCTCACGAAGCGCGGTAACCCACAGGTCCTCCCCCGGCTCCTGACGACCACCGGGGAAACTCACCTCACCGCTATGACTCCGCAATCGCTGCGATCGGCGAGTGAGCACAACTTGTGCCGGTCCGTCTTCAGAGAGTTCTCCAGAGTGTTCTTCGGAGAGTTCTTGATAGAGCCCGGCCAGCACCGCCGAACGAAATGCCCCCTGCTCGACGTTCTGTGCCTTCGGCGCCGGCGCAGTGGCCATAACAGCGCGTATCTCCGCCATCGTCGGACGGCGGAGTTCCTCGGGCAGATGCGCCCATGGTGCAGGTCCACCCTCGGTCGTCGCTGGTGGCCGGGGAATGTTCTGCGCCCCACCCCGAGCCGGCTCCGCCGAACGTTCCGAATCGTTCAGGACTGCGCCTGTTTCTGCTCAACGAGGGCGCGCAGCAACTCCGGCATTCCGGCGGTTTTGAGATTCGCCATGACCCGGCCAGGCGTGTTCTCGCCGGTTTCCCACTCCATCCACGCGGAGAGCAATTTTTCGGGATCGGGCGGCGGGGGTCCTGCAGACATGTCCATGCCCGGAAGGGTAGCGACCTACGCTCCCGACATGGCCGACTCTCTCGAGGTTTCCGCAAGTTCATGGAGAAAGATCCTCTTCGGTCGAGACAGTTTTTTCCCCGTGCTGTTCCTTGCGATCGTGACGATCCTGATCTCCCCACTGATCGGCACTTTTCGCTTCGGGTTTCTCATTGTGTACGCCATCTGCACCGTTCTCGTACTTCTTGCATTTCACCGATCACGGGTGACAAAGCGAACTCTGTCGGTAGTCACCATCCTGCTCGTGATCGTTGGCGGGATTTCCGTGATCACCAGCATCGCCCGCTTGCTCGATGTCACTGACGATCGCTACCTCGTCGGCATCTCCACCGCATTGTTCGCGTTGCTCATCGCCAGCGCGTTTCCGGTCGTGGTCCGACGCGCATTCCAGCACGAACAGATCTCGCTCAACACGCTCGCTGCCGCGATCACTGCGTACCTCTTGATCGGCCTCTTCTTCGCTTCGCTGTATTGGTGTGATTCGGCGTTCCAGCACTACCTCGTGTTCCAAGAAACGACAGATCCGTCGGCGGGCGACTACATCTATTTCAGCTTCATCACTCTCACGACCGTCGGCTTCGGCGATTTCACACCGGCGACGCAAATGGCGCGATCTTTGGCAATCTTCGAAGCGATTCTCGGCCAAGTGTTCTTAGTGACAGCGGTTGCCCGAATCGTGAGCCTTCTCGGCTCGCAACGACCTGCGATGCCACGAGTACCAACGAGCCATGACTTCACGCAATCGGACGAAACCTGACTGATCCGGCTCAGTCAGTCAGGTTTCGTTGTAAGAACGACATGAAGGATGTGAAGCAAGAAAGCGGTGCCTAGAGCAATCATCGCGACTTTCCGCGTCGCTCCTGACAACGTAAAGATCACCACCACACCACCGGCGATGGTGAATGCAATTGCGGCGGTCTCTCGAACAAGCCGAGTCAGAATCTTCTTCACCGGCGCTCGGGTTGCCATAACTATTGCTCCTTCGGTCAGTCCCAACAGTTGGGGATCAATTAGTGACTTCTTCTTCAACATTCCTCGGCCCATCCGCCTAGCTACCGAAGCGAGCTCAGCCTGATTCAACGAGTCCGATCCAGTTGGCACAGAGCCCCCTGAACGTCCCGATCCACCTTCGCTTGGACCTCTGTTCAATCCGCCCGATGACGGTCCGCTTGCGTCGCCGCGAATGGTCACCGACCCTACGGCGGCGGCACCCGCGACAGCAGTGACTGCAGCAGTAGCGACCAACGTCCGTCGATCACCGACATCAACGACCGATCCAACAGGCACATAGGCATCGAGTCCGGCGCCGTATACGTCAATCGTTCCCTCGAACGCATTTTTGACACCCTCGGGTGCAGCGCTGACCGCGGTCACCAGCGCAGATTCTTGGCCCTTATCGAGCTTCGAAACAGGAATCTCTTTGAACACTGCTGTTGCTTGTTTCGGGTCCACGCTTGCAAGCACCTTGGGACTCGACGCCAACTCAGTGGCTTGGGAACTGGTCACTCCAGCAGTAAGAAGGGCACTCACCGCTGATTGCACTTCGCTCGTGGTTGCTGTTGGCGATGCAAGAGCGGCATTGACTGCGGCGAGTTCAGCAGCGTTATCCGCCGATGGATCAGCAGCCACTACTGGCGACTCCGCCGTCGGCGATGTCGTGACCGGAGGTGTCGTGACCGGAGGTGTCTCAACCGCCGGAAGCGTGGTGGGCGGAGGCGGCACGGGGATCGACGTCCATCGGGCGGTACACAAGGAATCGCCTTCGATGAGATAGTTGCCACCCGCTTCAACGATGGTCGAGAGACATCGCCAGTCGGAGAACTCGCTTCCAAATGGCGCAACGCAAGGGTCGGCCGAGTTCGGGAGTGCTATTTGTGACCGCAAAAGACCAGTCTGATCGACGGGCGCCGAACCGGAACCGTTCCCACAGGAGAACACGACGGTGTAGATCGGCGATGGCGGGGGCAGTGTTGTTGTCGTCGTCGGCGGCGGAAGCGTTGTCGTTGTCGTTGTCGACGTCGTTGTCGTTGTCGGCGGGAGCGTTGTCGTCGTAGTACTTGTCGTCGTAGTACTTGTCGTCGTAGTACTTGTCGTCGTCGTCGTCGGCGGAACATACAAACCCGTTCCTCGGATATCCCATCCATAACCACGGAGCGTGGCGACGGCGTCGGAAGCTCGAGCGTCGTATTCCACACCGAGATATGCCATCACGCCGCTGTTTTGGGGACGCGACGCCCAACCAATCAGCGAGGTACTGAAGTTGTCCCGACTCATCGAACCATTCATGAACGTCCACAGGGCAGCCACACGAGCGTTGGCAAAGCTCCAGTTAGGAAGAGGCTGATTGAAACTTCCTGCATCCCAGAACATTCCGACGAATGAACCACCTTTGGATGTATCCCACTTGTCAAGAGGTTGGTTGAACGTCACTGCGTGAACAAACATGTAACTGAAGTCGCTCACCTTCGAAACATTCCACGATTCCAGTGGCTGGTTAAACGACTCGTTCCACCCAAACATGCCGCCCATGGTCGTGACATTCGACGTGTCCCATGTTGAGATGTCTTGGTTGAAAGAATTGGCCGACTCAAACATTGACGTGAGGTTTGTCACCGTCTTGGGCAAGTCGGCCGGCACCGAGGTCAGATTGGTCAAACCGTAAAACGCGTGCGAAAGGCTCGTGAGTCCAAGCGTTCCCCATTGCGATACTCCCGTTACGCATGGATCGCCCGCTCTTCCCGTGTAGGCCGCGAAGTGTTCGGCTGATCCGACAATCGCGATTTCATGGGCGTCCGAATCGGAATAGGCATGTTCGGTAATTCCGTCGCCCGCAACGTCGCTTGTTACGCCATCACCCCAGTCGATCGTCGCTTCTACATTCCCCGACAGCGAGACACTCGCCGTCGTGGTCCCGCACGAGGTGGAGACGGGATCGAACATGAACTTCAACGGCGCCGGAGGCGGCGAGCCGTCAAGACCCCGAATACCGATTCCACTGGCCTGATCGGGAACATTGCCGGCGCCGAGCGCGCCGTTCCAATTACTGCCCGAACAGCGGACCGTTCCGGCACTAGCCAGCGCACAGGTATGCGAGGAGCCACCCGTGATCTGAATCGGATTTGGATAACCAGTGGCCAACTGAGGTGAGTTATACCAGCGAGAATCGGAAACACCCATTGCGAAACTGCCGACGTCGTTGAGTCCCCAACATTTCACTTCTTCGTCGGCCGTAATGGCACACGTACGAGTGGTAGTTACATGAATCGCCACTGCGTTCGTGAGATTCGCCACCGGTCCAGGCACAGGGTCACCGTCGGGGCCAGCATCGCCGCGACCGAGGCCACCACCGCCCCAACCCGCTCCCCAACAATTCACAATGCCGGTATCCATGAGCGCGCATGAGTGCACCGCTCCAGCCCCAACAGCTACAACGCCTCTCGTCATATTTTTGACCTGTACGAGCTCGCCAGAGGAACCGTTGCCCAGCGCGCCGTAATCATTTCGACCCCAGCACATCGCAGCACCATTCACGACTGCGCACGTGTGGTTCCATTCAGCCGAAAGAGAGCTCACACCGGACTCAAGGCCCGCCACCGACACCGGCGTTGTCGAAATATCTCCAAGCGGGAATGTCGGATCCCCGAGTCGTTGGTCATCGTTCCGACCCCAGCACACCACTCCACCGCTGGTAGTGAGAGCGCACGCATGGCTTTTGCCCACCACAACCTGCGCTACCGGCTCGGTCAGACCCACTACCGAAACCGGTTCCGACTGGTCGATGGTGGTGCCATCGCCAAGTTGACCTGAGGAATTACTCCCCCAACACTTCACCGCTTCGTCGGTGACGATTGCGCACATCGACTCTCCCCCGCCAGCGATCGATGTGGCATCGGAAATGCCCTTCACATCAACGGGCTTCGAACTTTGGGTCTTCCCTGGTCCAGTGCCGAGAGGTCCTTGGCCCCAGCACTTGATGCCACCAGTGTCGAGGAGCGCACAGGATGCGTAGTCGCTTGACGCGAGTTCAGTAACGGTGGGCCCCGACGACGGGACGAGTTCCAAAGCAGGGTCTGTCGATCCAATCAGTCCCATTGAAGTAAGGGCAATGGACACACTGGCGACGAAGCCGCTTGATGCCGCGGCAAGACCAATGACAATCACGACAACAACGATCAAGTTGGGGAATCGAAGTCGCCGCATCGAGAGGGTAGGTCCTAGGGGCCGGGAACATTCGAGACCGTAGGCAATCGAAGTAAACGATCAGTGAACGGAAGAAAACGGAAGAAAACGCAAACGGCCGGCCCCGAAGGACCGGCCGTGGCGAACGACGTGCGCATACAACCCTTACGGGTTCATGAACAGCGTTGGTTACATCATTCCGCCCATGCCACCCATACCGCCCATGGCGGCAGCAGCGGCACCGGCACCATCGTCGGGCTTATCGGCGACGAGTGCTTCGGTGGTGAGGAGCAGAGCCGCGATCGACGCTGCATTCTGCAACGCAGCGCGGGTGACCTTGGCCGGGTCGATGACGCCAGCCTTGAGAAGGTCAACCATCTCTCCGGTTGCGGCATTGAAGCCCATCGAACCCGTTTCGGCTTCGACCTGCTGAACGATGACGGCACCTTCGTGACCGGCATTGTCGGCGATAAGTCGGGCCGGGGCTTCGAGCGCACGGTAAACCGCACGGGCGCCAGTGGCTTCGTCACCTTCGAGTGACTCGATGGTGACCTTCAGGGATGCACGAGCACGAAGGAGTGCGGTGCCGCCACCGGCGACAACACCCTCTTCGATGGCCGCACGAGTAGCGCTCAGCGCGTCTTCGATGCGGTGCTTCTTTTCCTTGAGTTCCACCTCAGTGGCTGCGCCGACCTTGATGACCGCAACGCCGCCCGAAAGCTTCGCCAGACGCTCTTGGAGCTTCTCGCGATCCCAGTCCGAATCGGTGTCTTCGATCTCACGCTTGATCTGCGCAACACGACCGTTGACGTCGGCGGACTCGCCAGCGCCTTCAACGATGGTGGTCTCGTCCTTGGTCACAACAACCTTGCGGGCGGTACCGAGAAGGTCGAGGGTGGTCGAGTCGAGCTTGAGGCCGATCTCTTCGCTGATGACCTGACCACCGGTGAGGATGGCCATGTCAGCGAGCATCGCCTTGCGGCGCTCGCCGAAGCCCGGAGCCTTGACGGCAACCGAGCTGAAGGTTCCGCGGATCTTGTTGACCACGAGGGTCGCAAGCGCTTCACCGTCGACATCTTCAGCGATGATCAGAAGGGGCTTACCCGACTGCATGACCTTCTCGAGCACGGGAAGCATGTCCTGCACCGAAGAGATCTTCGAGTTCACGAAGAGGATGTACGGGTTGTCGAGCACTGCTTCCTGACGCTCAAGGTCAGAAACGAAGTACGGGGACAAGTAGCCCTTGTCGAACTGCATGCCCTCGACGAAGTCGAGATCCATTCCGAAGGTGTTGGACTCTTCAACCGTGACGACGCCGTCTTTGCCGACCTTGTCGATTGCATCGGCGATCACGCCACCGATAACGGTGTCTGCCGCTGAGATGCTGGCGACCTGGGCGATCTCGGACTTGTCGTCGATCTCCTTGGCCTGTGCATGAATGCTTTCAACAGCTGAGGCGACGGCCTTTTCGATGCCGCGCTTGAGGCCAAGCGGGCTCGCACCAGCAGCAACGTTACGAAGGCCTTCGCGAACGAGAGCCTGCGCAAGCACTGTCGCTGTGGTGGTGCCGTCACCAGCGATGTCGTTGGTCTTTGTCGCAACTTCCTTGACCAGCTGAGCACCCATGTTCTCGAAGGGATCTTCGAGTTCGATTTCACGGGCGATGGACACACCGTCATTGGTGATGGTCGGTGCACCGAACTTCTTGTCGAGCACCACGTTGCGACCCTTGGGGCCGAGCGTCACCTTGACGGCATCAGCCAGTGCATTCACACCGGCTTCGAGGGCGCGTCGTGCGTCCTCGTCGAACTTGAGCATCTTTGCCATGTGTCAGATTCCGATCACTTGATGACCGCGAGGACATCGCGGGCGTTGAGGATGAGGACGTCTTGGCCGTCGACGGTGATCTCGGTGCCGCCGTACTTTGAGTAGACGACGGTGTCGCCGGTCTTGACGTCGACGGGGATCAGTTCGCCGGTCTGTTCGCTGCGACGGCCGGGGCCGACAGCAAGGACTTCACCCTGCTGGGGCTTTTCCTTGGCGGTGTCGGGGATGACCAGACCACTGGCGGTCGTTGCTTCGCTTTGTCCGGGAAGGACCACGATGCGGTCTTCGAGGGGCTGAAGGTTCATAGCTGGAGCCTCCGTAGGCAGTTGATACTGACGGTTGGTACTAACGGTTGGTAGTACTCGCGCAGGCGAGCGCTTAGCACTCTCCGCGTGGGACTGCTAACGATAGGCCCGAGGCCCTCGGGATCACAACCCGAGCGTCGAAACTAATTTCAGGTTCGGATCGGCGCCGGTATCGAGGGGCGAGGGACCATCGGACTGGAGCCGATACCACCCCGCCGCCGCCACCATGGCGGCGTTATCAGTGCACATAGCCCGACTGGGCAGGAACGCCCGCAGTCCATCGGCCACGCAGGCATCGAGGAGTCGCTCTCGCAGCAGCGAATTCGCCGCCACTCCCCCGGCGAGACAGAGACCCTTGGCCCCATGATCCCGGGCGGCGCGGCGCGCTTTGGTGACGAGTACGTCAACGACGGCCTCTTGGAACGCGGCAGCCACGTCGGCGGTGTGGACCTCCGGATTACGGCGAACGTAATTGACAACCGAGGTCTTCAGACCGGAGAACGAAAAGTCGTAGCCCTCGTTCATCATGGCTCTCGGGAACTGCATCGACTGCGGATCACCTTCCATAGAGATGGCGTCGATGGCCGGGCCACCGGGATAACCCAATCCGAGATACCGAGCGACCTTGTCGAAGGCCTCTCCGGCTGCGTCGTCGATCGTCGAACCGAGGACTCGGTACTGACCGTGGCCCTCCATCAGCACCAACAGTGTGTGCCCACCGGAAACCAACAACACGACGACGGGAAGTTCGATCTCGGGATCCTCAAGCAGTGCGGCGTAGAGGTGGGCCTCAAGATGATTGACGGCAACAAACGGAACACCCCACACGAGGGCAAGTGTCTTCGCCGCGCTCACCCCGACAAGTAGTGCACCGATCAGGCCAGGTCCAACAGTCGCCGCGACCGCGTCGACATGGTCATCTTGGATTCCGGCCTCGATGAGCGATCGGGCAATAACCGGGGTCAGAAGTTCAACGTGGGCCCGACTCGCAATCTCGGGCACGACACCTCCGTATCGAGCATGAATATCGATTTGGCTCGAAACCACCGACGAAAGGACATGGTGCCCATCGACAACTACCGCCGCCGCCGTCTCGTCACAACTGGTCTCGATTCCGAGTATTCGTGTTCCGGTCATCGATGATCGTCCTGTTCGTTCGGCAGTTCTGCAGTTCCTGTCGGGAGCGACACCTCGATACGCGCCAATCGGTCGGCGTACTCGGGACTGTCGATTTCATGAGCCCACAAAACCAACGCGTCCTCGGTGGGATCTTTGTAATAGTCCTTGCGTACGCCTGACGGAGCGAAACCAAACCGGCGATAGAGCGCAAGCGCAGCAGTGTTCGATGCGCGGACTTCGAGCGTGATGGAATCCGCGCCATGTTCAATCGCTCGACGAACCAGAACCAGCATGAGTCGCGTACCGATGCGGCCGCCCTGCTGTTCGGGATCAACCGCGACAGTCGTGATGTGACCCTCACCAAACACATAGAGAAGTCCGGCAAAACCGACGACTCGCGAAGCACTGCCGCGACTCTCGGTTAATCCATCGGAGAGCGCAACGAGATAGTCGCGTTCATCGCGACGAACCTCGGCAAGGAAAAGGCCGAGCGACCACGGGGTCGTACTCGTCTTTTCCTCGATTCGCAGGACCTCGCGCAAATGACGTCGACGCATGGTCGTGACGACCACAGGCCGCATAGCGGCATCATCACGTTCGAGATCAGAAGCGACCGTGGCCATCTTCAAACGCTCGGTCTCGTGGTCCAATTGATTTCGGCATCGGGTTTGCGCAAATAGAGTGGCTGGAGATCCCACGGTTTGACCCACTGCTCACGAAGCGCTCGAGCATGAGCCAGCATCACCAGTGACGTTGCGTTCGGGTAAGCGAAGCCCTCTTCAGCAATCTCGCACTTCTTCAGCCCTTCGAACACTTCGCTGTAACGAATCGCACCATCGCCGACGAGTAGGCACTCCTCGCCCGACGCCATGAGTTCGGACGCGAGATCGTCGGGCGATCCGACCTGATGATCGGTGATCCGCTGGATCCCGCCGGGAACCTGCCGGTAGAAGGCATAGAAGAGTTCGCCACGGCGGGCGTCGATTGTGGCAACGATGAGCCGCGAGGTGAATCGAACAGGGAATGCCAGAAGGTCGAGACTCGGTACGCCGATCATTGACACATCAAGCGCGTAGGCCATGGCCTTTGCGGCGGCAACACCAACACGAAGTCCGGTGAACAAACCCGGTCCGAGGTCGACGGCGACGACACTGATTTCCGAGAGTTCGATTCGGGCCTGACGGCATGCGAACTCAATGGCGGGAGTAAGGACCTCAGCGTGCTGACGACCGCGGCTTGACTGTGTTGCGGCGAGCACACCCTCGTGACCGCCAACAGCGACAGAGACCTGCACCGTTGCCGTATCGATTCCAACGATCAGCATCAGTCGTCTCCGTCGGGTTCGTGGATCCAGGGTGAAACCGCGGTGGCAACGGCACGGATCCTTGCGCTCCAACGGGCGCCCACCGGAACGAGTTCGAGCACACGAACATCATCGGATGCTCCGGTGGGATCGACGGCGATCGCGACCTCGTCGAACGAAAACCGGATCTCGAGATAGTCCGCAGGCAACGCAGGGGCAACTGAGTCTCCCCATTCGATGATTGTCACGCCACCGTCATCGAGCATCTCTGGAACACCAAGATCAAGAACTTCTCCGAGCGCTTCGAGTCGATAGACGTCGAGATGATTAAGTTCGAGACGACCCTCGTAGGTATTCACGAGCGTGAAGGTGGGAGACGTGATGAGGTCGTCGATCCCTAGGGCGGCGCCAAATCCTTGAGTGAACGCCGTCTTCCCTGCACCCAAATCGCCGGCAAGCAACACCAGGTCTCCCGGCCGCGCCAATTCAGCGAGCGCGGCCGCAAGTTGCTTGGTCTCCTCTGCCGAAGTGGTGCGAGTGAAGATCACCCTTAGAGGCTAGTCATCGAAGACTAACTACCTCAGCCCGTGAAGGCAGGCACCACTGGCTCGGTGGGCTTGGGCTCTTGTAGTTCGTAGGCGCCCATGTCAATCCGTCCGTACGCAACGCGAGCCTGACCAGTTTGGTCAGTACTCGGCGGCGCGACGAATGCGGGATTTCCCGCATTGAAGGCTGGCGAGGTGTTCGAAATCGGTCGCACCCATGCAGTGTTGGAGAATTCAAGCAACGGCTGAAGCGCAGGGTCGGTACCAGTGATGTTGTTGCTGGAATCGCCGCCGATGAAGGCTCCGGGCGACTCGATAAGCGACCAGTTCACCGTCGCGAAGCCCGAATTCGGGAAGTCGAGATCTCCAGCGACGTTGTCGGCGACGATCGAGGAGTTCATCGCAAGTGTTTGCGAGTAACCGACCACACCGGTACCCGAGTTCCCAGAGATCGTCGAATGATCGATCTGAAACGGGCGTGAATTCGTGGCGGAAAGTCCGGCGCCAACGTTGTCGGCGATTGTGGACGACAAGATCAGCATCGACCCTTCGGTCGCAGCGAATGTCACCGTCCCAAACGAGTCGTAGAGGGTCGTGTTCTTCACCACAGAGACAGCGTCCAGCAGCAACGACGCGGCGGCATCTTGACCGCTAACGAACATGGCCCCGCCCAAATAGGCCGAATTTCCGCTTATGCGCGATCGCGTCACGGTCGTTGAGACGGTTGTCAGTTCATCGGAAAGTGCACCACCTGCGTAACCCGCAGTGTTACCCGTAAAGACCGTGTCAGTAATGGTCGCACCGCCAGACTGATACAGGGCCACCCCGCCACCCATGTTGGAGGCGGTGTTGCCAGAAATGACACAGCCTTCGAGCGTGAGCCGTGCATCTCGACCCTGGCCACTCGCAGGGAACGCATGCAGGATTGCTCCTCCCCTTCCGGGAGTAGTGGAGTTCGTGATGACAACATCTCGCAACGTTGTATCGGAGCCCCACGAGACGATTGCCCCGCCGCCGGAGGTTGCCGCATACCCATTGGTCAGAGTGAGACCTGAGATCGTGACCGTGAGTGCACCAACGTGCCCAGCGTCATAGATATAGAAGATCTGACTCGTACCGCCACCGGAAATGGTGATGTTCGCCGAACCCGATCCGGTGATGGTGACCTCGTCACTGATCGCCATTGAACCGGTCGAGAGCGAAATCGTGCCCGAGAGACCTGGAGCGAATTCAATAACATCGTCAGTCGCGGCAGCATTGGCGTCGAGAATCGCCTGGCGAAGACTGCCCGCGCCGCTGTCGTTCAGATTCGTGACGGTAAAGCTCGCAGCGCCCGCAGGGGAGGCAGCAGCGAGGAGCGCGCCGAGTCCGGCGGCCCCTGCAGTTGCGACAAGGACTGAGCCCCCTCCGAAAAGTCCAAAAACACGTGAGGTTCCGGTGTGGCGGCTCGATCGGGGAGAACTTGTCAAAGGCATCTTTGAACCTTAGGCGGCAGGGACTCTCAGCGGTAGAAACGGGGGACGCGAGGACCGATTCCGCACACGATCTCGTAGGCGATCGTGTCGAGGTGCCCCGCGACCTCCTCGGCGGTGATCGTCTCGTTGCCTTGCGTTCCGATGAGCACCACCTCGTCACCAACTTCAACGTGATCATCACCGCAATTGACCATCAACTGGTCCATGGTGACGACACCCACGATGGGACGTTTCTTTCCGCCGATCAGGACCTCGCCGCCAACCAGACCAAGGCGACGCGGCACGCCATCGGCATACCCAATGGGAACTGTGGCGACGGTGGCGTCGGAGTCGAACCGATAACGCAAACCATAAGAGATTCCTTCGCCGGCGCTCACACGCTTAACCGTCGAGACTTCTGCCCTCAAAGAAAGAGCGGGACGGAGGTCGGGGATGCCCGGAAGCCCCGGAGCAGGAGCGATTCCGTACACCGCGATACCAACGCGAACCAGATCGAAGCGACCCCGCGGATGGGCAATGGCGGTCGCGGAATTCGCCGAATGTCGAAGCGAAGGAAAAATTCCTGCGTCGCCCAATTCCTTCAACACCGCGTGATACCGATCGAGCTGCACATCAGTGAATGGATTGTCGGGTTCGTCAGCCACTGCGAAATGGGTGAAGACGCCCTCCAATTGCAGTTCGGGGCGATTCACGATTTCCTGGGCCAACGACAGTGCATCGGAAGGTGCGACTCCAATGCGATTCATTCCCGTGTCGACCTTCATGTGCACGAGCACGACTTTGTTCTGCTCGCGCGCAGCTTCGGCCAAGAGGTCAACCGCCGCTGAGGAAGTGATACAGACACGCAAGTCATAACGAACAACAGCTGAGAGATCAGCGAGACGAGGCTGGGACAGCAGGAGAATCGGTGCGGTGATACCGGACTTGCGAAGGACTGCAGCCTCTTCGATGAGCGCAACGGCGAGCCACTCAGCGCCGGCGTTCAGCGCAGCTTCGCTGACAGCGATCGCTCCGTGACCGTACCCATCGGCTTTCACTACTGCACAGAGAAGCGATGGGGCGACCACGTCGCGAAGAACACTCACATTATGAGCGATCGCTCCGAGATCAACCTCGGCGCGTGCAGCGCGCATCGTCCTACTCGCCCGCGTCCCATTCGGCCACGATGGCGCGAACGATGTCGCCGCGAGCGACGATCCCAACGATCGACCCCGACTCGTCGATAACGGGAAGCCGGTCGGCCCCCTGCTCGTGCATGATCGTCGCCGCGTATTCGACGGTGTCGTCGGGTACCAGGGTTGGAGCTGCATCGCCCATGACCTCACCGACCGTCGAACCAAGAGCTTTCTCGACGTCTTGGTCGAATTTTTTCTTTGAGGAGGGCAGTTCGATGTACGCACCAAGAAGGGTGATCACCGTCGGAAGGTGAACGCGGGCCTCTTCGACGATGAGGTCGGCGGTCGAGAGCAGACCAACAATTTCGCCATCGGCGTTGACCACCGGAGCTCCGTCGATACCGCGAACAAGCAGTGCTCGCATGGCGTCCATGACGTTGTCCTCGGGAGCGAAAGTGAGTACATCGCTGACCATCACGTCACGGACAGGGAGTTCTCGCAGCATCGTTCCTCCAAGGATCTACGCCACTACGGCCGCAGAAAGGTCAGTTCATCAAGCACGGCTGGAAGATGAGCGACGACGTCGCCAGCAACCAGACCTCGGCGCCAGCCTAGGGCTCCGGCTCGGCCGTGGAGGAATGCCCCACCGGCCGCGGCACGAAGTGGATCGATGCCACACGCAAGCAGCGCGCCGATGATTCCGGCCAGAACATCACCAGTCCCAGCAGTAGCGAGTCGTTGATCTCCAGCGATCGAGAGGAGAACCTCGCCATCGGGAGCGGCTACCACTGTGGTGCGACCCTTCAACAGCACCACTGCGCCAGTGTGCTCGGCAAGATGTCGCGCGTCAGCGATGCGGTCGGTTCCGGGGGCGTGACCAGCGAGTCGTGCGAACTCTCCGTCGTGCGGTGTGAGCACTGTCGTTTCCGAAACAAATCGAACCGCGTCGGTTCCGAGAGCCGTCAATCCGTCAGCATCAACAACTGTCGGCAGTCCGCGACCGGTTGCTGCGGCCACCACCTGACGGATCTGCTCGCTCGTTGCGTCAGCACTACCAAGACCGTTACCGATGACCAATGCATCAAATCGTCCAAGGTCGCCGATGACCTCCGATGCCCAGCCGTCACTCGAAAGGTCGGTACGAACAGATTCAATGGGTAGGCCACTCGCCGCGCCACCCGGTGTTGAAACACGCACGTATCCCGCACCGGTTCGCGCCGCTGCTGCCGAACACAATGCAGCTGCTCCACCCATGCCCGGACTGCCGGCGACCACCCATACCGCGGTCTGCCACTTATGAGCATCGCTCGCTGCTTCCGGGATCCATGATGCGACCGCCGCCGCGCCGACCAAATGGGCCCGCGCCGCCCTGGTGTCGAGACCGATATCAGCAACGGTGAGTTCACCGCTGTGCTCTCGTCCGGCTCCAATCACATTGCCCGGCTTGAGCGCAGCGAATGAAATCGTTGCGTCAGCCTCGATGACATGCCCGGCGCTTCTTCCCGTAAGGCCATCGATTCCCGAGGGGATGTCGACCGCGAGCACGCGACATCCCGGCGAAGGGAGAGGCGCGTTCCAGACACCGCGGAATCCGGTACCAAAGGCCGCATCGATCAGCAGATCACATTCGGGCAAAACATCATCGCCATCCACATCGCCATCCACATCGGCAACATCGATGACCGTGACGTGGACACCACGAGAGGCAAGACGCTTTGCGCAATTGCGTCCGTCGTGACCGTTATTCCCTTTGCCGACCAGCACGACAACACGGCGACCGTACGCACCGCCCAACATCGAAAGCGCAGCGCGCTCGACGGCCGCACCAGCACGGTCGATCAGGATCTCAACAGGTTCAGGAGCGACACGGTCGATCTCGTTCATTTCCAACGGCGTCACGATGGGGACCAACCCACCACCATCGATCGAATCGGAAGGAGGAAGCGCACGAGCACCGATCGGCCCGAGGGCCGGCACAGTCAGTTCAGGACCGAGGGCAACCACAATCGCTTGAGCAACGATTTCCGAGTGACTCAGCGTGAGTCGCCATCCTTCGATCCCCTGCTCTTGGGCCAATGCCGCCGCTCGTCCCGAAAGGCTGATCGATGGTCGACCGTCGTCGTCGCGGAGCACTTCGATGTCGTGCCAATCGACAGCACCGATTCCTACGCCCATCGCTTTGAGCACTGCTTCCTTCGCAGCGAACCGAACCGCAAACCGTTCGGTGGGGTCGGTTCTACGACGCGCGTACTCCCGTTCGGAGTCGGTGAAGAGTCTGTCGATCAGAGTGGGTCGACGTTCGAGCACTCGACGAAAGCGATCAAGGTCGACCAGGTCATTTCCGATGCCCACGATCATGCGAGCACAACGATCATGAGCGCCAGTGTTCGGCCAACAAGTTCACCGGTTCAGTCATCAGTTCGATGACGGGTACATCGGTGAGGAGGTCATCACGGAAAACCGGTTCGGTCTCGGTCACCGCATGCTTGATGGCGGCATAACGATTCCGATAACCCTGAAGCACTGAGCGAAGCGCAGGTAGCGCAAGGTCAGAGCGCAGGCGGACGTGCAGCAACGACAGACCCGTCGGCTCTCCGTCTTTGATCTCGGGAACGATGATCACAGTTCGGCCATCGTTACGGCCCTTTGCCAGAAGCACGGTGTGTTCGGCGGCAACGAGTCGTTTCGTACCCCGCAGTTGAGGGTCGTCGGTCGTGCGACTCTGTAGGTCGCGGGCCAAACCGCCACGATCGATGATCACGATTCGAGCCTCGTCGCGACCCGCAGGATCGACATGACCCTCGATCGCGTAGCGGGTGTACCCAAGCACCTCTTCAACCAACGGCTCAAGGGCAGCGAGGGTGCGTAGCGTCGAATAGGTCAAGCGATCACGCGACACGCCGGTGCTGAGAACGGACTTCACCAACGGAACCTGCATGAGGGTTTCGTCACTGCGCGAGATTCCGACGGTGACTGTCTTGGCCTGATGCTTGATGGCGTCGACAGGTCGGGTGAGTTCATCAATCGCCGAAGTCAACGCGGCCACAAGATCTTCGAGAACAACTGCTGGAGTTCCGACCTTGCCATATTCGACTTGATAGGACTCAAGCGGTACCGAACCGAGAGCGAACCGCCAGACCGTCGCGAGACGGACCGCGGTACTGGCCTCTAAGTGACCGTTGTAGTCCCCATTTCGGAGACCATCGAAATAACGCGACGCAAGGGTCGTAAGTAATGGACGTAATTGCCGGAGCATCGACTCGCCGTCGCCGGACAATCCTCCGGCCACCGCAGCGTCAATAGCAGCGCGAGCCTCGCGGAACGGTCGAGCCTGTGCGTCGATCGCCAATGCAGCTTCGTAACCGAAGAGGTGGCCGACCATTGTCGAGAGGATGAAGGCCAGTCGTGGATGAACCTCGGGAACTGCAATCACCTGCAGGGCGGCGGAAAAACGCTCTTCGCCCTGGGTGGCAATGACGACGGGGGCGGCCTTGTGGGCCCGGTAGATCGCTACTTCCTTGGCAACATCGTCAGCGGTCGAGCCCTGAAGCCCGGCCGCGCACACCAGAATCATCGGCTCAGAAGACAGGTCAATATGCTTTTTGTCTTCGGTGCCGTCGCACGCGATTGCCTTGTAACAAAGCTCGGAGAGTTTGATCCGAACCTCCTCGGCTGCGATGCGATTGGCCCCGTTCCCCACGATCGCCCAATAGCGACGTGAGGGCGCGACCCGAGAGGCAGCTGCTTCGATGTCGTCGCGTAATGCGAATGTGCGCTCAAGCGCATCCGGTATTTGTCGCAATCCATCAAGGACTGCCGACCGGTCAGGAGAAGTTGCTCCCATAGCGTCGGCGAGTGCGGCCGCAAGCAAGAAACAAGCGGCGATCTGTGCGTAGAACGCTTTGGTCGATGCAACGCTCATCTCGACGTCGCGACCATCGGATGTGTAGAGAACGCCATCGGCTCGATCGGTGAGATCACTATTGCGTCGATTCACGATCGCGATGACATGAGCACCGCGAGCGCGAACCAAATCGACCGTTCGATTGGTATCGGTCGTCGTCCCGGACTGACTGACAGCGACCACGAGTGTGTCGTCCATCGAATCATCGAGGTGGAATCCACTCAGTTCCGTTGCCAGGATCGATTCAGCCGTAATCGGGGCCGACGGCGCGAATGCCGCGAGACCTTCGAGAAGTGCCCGGCCGGCAACGGCAGCAGTGCCTTGGCCAATGGCGAGGACTCGAGTGATCGTGCCGTCAGCCAATGCACGACGCACATCAGGAGACAACACGTCGTCACCGAGGACCACATCTGGGTGGCCGTCGATCTCAACGAGTTTTCCGCGCAGAGTCTTTCGGAACGAGGCCGGGGCTTCGCCGATTTCTTTGAGAAGGAAATGAGGAGAATCGCCGCGGTCGATGTCACGGGTGGTGATCTGTGCCTCGGCGAGATCGTCTTCGGTAACCGGAATTGCGGTTCCGTCGTAGGCCCAACGCTCAATGCCCGCACGTTCACCAGCGCGACGTCCGAGGAGTCGTACCACCTGACCACTACTCGCCGGATTTGAAGGGTCGATGGGAACATCACCATCAAGGCGCAGGTACGACGACGTTTCCTCGACAACCCCGTAGGGCTCACTCGCAACAATGAACGAGTCCTCGGCAATGCCGATATACAGCGCTTGGCCACTGCCACGAAGGGCAAGGAAAAGTGAGTCGGCCGCATCGGCAGCACTCGCAGCAATCGCCACCGAACCCTCGAGTTCGTTCACGGTGGATCGGAATGCATCAAGCACACCAGTTCCGTCGGCCATGGCGCGGGAGGTAAGCGTGGGGATGACTTTGGCGTCGGTCGTGATCTCGTCGGCGATCTTCAGTGACTGCGCCGCCTTGAGATCGGCGAAGTTATCGACATCTCCATTGAGAACAGCGGTGACGTATGCGCCTTCGGTCTCGTCAATTTCGTCGGAGTTCAGCGGATGGGCATTGGGCTGGCTGATGATGCCCACACTCGCCCATCGCGTATGCCCAAGAACAACAGCTTCAACCGTGTCCGAACCCAGCGCGTGGCGAAGTAGCGGATCACTCATGATCGCGGTGCGTAGAGCGCGGGTGTTGTCGCCTAGTTCCCCGATCTCAGCTGCGGCTTTATAGACGAAACTCAGGTGACCTTCCGGAGTCCGCACGGCCATCGATCCGAAAAGTGGGTCGGCGGCGCGATCGGCGATCACCGCGCGAAGTGCCGGTGACGAGAGATCAAGGCCGTGATTGCGGACGAGTAGGTGGAGTCCCGCGCTGTCGCGCCCGCGCACCTCTAATCGATCGAGGGCTGACAGTGCTTGATGAACTGAGAGGGCAACGCCGATAGCTGCAGGAGCCAGCGGTTCACCAACCGGACCGACGCCCTCAAGCAGGGAGCTCACTCCATCGACAGCCCGGAGCCGATCGCGCTGCACCGCCCAGACCGCATCCTTCAGTTCGATGACTGCAGCGTTGAGTCGCTCAAGATCGCGACCGGTCATCTCCCGCTGGCCATGTGCATCGGAATCGAGATGACGCTCAAGTTCGGCCACCTGACGGGCCAGACCGTCGATCAGGTTCTCGGCAGCCACGCGCAGCCCTGGGGCTTCGAGCAACGCTCGAACACCAGCAACACCGCGGAGCGATCGATCGGCATCGGCGACGGCGTGAGCAGCATCAACGACGGGGCGATCGGTGACAGGACCGGCCGCGCCACTCCGGGAGGCCATGATGGCGGCCAATATCTCTGAGGCCACCGCGAGGCGGTCGAGGACCTCGGCCGAGCCCGGGGGCTGGCGGAGCGATGGACGTCGGACGACGGCAATGATCCCGCACATGAGAAAAACAGCCTAGGCCGAGCAGGCGCGAACGACGGCTGCAACAAGGTTGCCAGCGGCCGCTTCGGCCTGCTCCACGGTTGGAGCCTCGACCATGACCCTCACTAATGGTTCGGTCCCACTCGGACGGATAAGGACGCGGCCCCGGGTGCCCAGAGAAGCTTCGACCGCCGCCACCTCTTCAGCAATCGCTTCGGCCAGGAATTCCGCGATGTCATCCCGAGGAGTTTCAAGCCTCACATTGCGCAGCACCTGAGGAAGTCGCTCCATGACCTGAGCCGCAAGTTCGGAAAGCGGCGCCTCTGAGCGACTCACGAGGTCGACCAAACGCACACCGGAAAGAATTCCATCGCCGGTCGTGGCGAGATCGGCGAAGACGATGTGTCCGGACTGTTCGCCGCCAAGTGAACTTCCCGTGCGTGCGAGCGCTTCGAGCACATGGCGATCACCAACTGGTGTTTCGACGACGTCAATGCCTTGCGCCTCCATCGCCAGACGGAATCCAAGATTCGACATCACCGTGACGACGACCTGATCGTTGGCGAGCAAACCCCGTTCACGCAGGTCGCACGCAAAGAGCGCGATCAATTGGTCACCGTCGATCAGGTTCCCGAGTTCATCGACAGCGAGAAGGCGATCAGCGTCGCCGTCGAATGCGAGACCAAGAGCGGCACCCGATCCAACGACCGCTCGCTGCAGTGATTCGGGATGAGTCGAGCCGCATTGGTCATTGATATTGCGTCCGTCTGGTTGCGCATGCAGCACTTCGACATCGAGACCGAGCGACCGAAAGATCTGCGGCGCAACCGAAGATGCTGCGCCGTTGGCGCAATCGATGACGATGCGCAATGGCGCGACCGATTCGACCACAGCTCCGATCGCGTCGCACCACGCTCTGACCGAAGCTTCAGTGTCAGTGTCAGCCGCCGCTACCGCCGCGCGCGGTGAACTCTTTGGCTCGGCAACGAGTGCCTCCAGTGCCGTATCAAGTGCCGATTCGAGCGCGCTCTCGAGTCCATCGGACAACTTGCGGCCGCCAGCCGCGAAAAACTTGATGCCGTTATCGGACCACCGATTGTGGGATGCCGAAATGACCGCACCGGGAACATTGCGCTGCGCGCACACCCATGCCACCGCGGGAGTGGGCACGACCCCCATCCGCAATGGTTCGGCATCGCCGCGCAAAAGACCGGTCGCAAGTGCATTCGCGATTCGCTCTCCCGATTCACGGGTGTCGCGGCCAATGACGAACGTCGTCGCTCCAAGTACCTGCGCCGCGGCCTGTCCCAATGCGATAACGAGCGCGTCTGTGAAGTCCGACGCGGGCCCACGCACACCGTCGGTACCGAATCGGAGAGTCATAGCCCGCCGTGCTGGGATTAGCGCTTCGAGTACTGCGGAGCCTTACGGGCCTTCTTGAGGCCGTACTTCTTCGATTCCTTCTTGCGATCATCGCGAGTGAGGAATCCGGCCTTCTTCAGTTCACCGCGAAGCTCGGGATCAAGTTCGATGAGTGCACGGGCAATACCGTGACGAAGCGCGCCGGCCTGACCAGAGATGCCGCCGCCATCGATGTTGCACACGATGTCGTAGACCTCGTCGGTGCTCGTGAGACGAAGCGGTTCGGTGAGGATCATGCGATGTGTCTCGGACGGGAAGTAATCGACGACCGGACGCTTGTTGACGGTGATGGTGCCTGTGCCAGGACGAAGCATGACGCGTGCAACTGCACGCTTACGACGACCGGTTGACTGAACGAGGGGGTTCGACATTGTCTGTTCCTGACCGCTCAGCGAGCCTTGGCGTGGGCGAATTCGATGGTTTGCGGATCCTGCGCGGCGTGGTTGTGAACCGGGCCGGCATAGACCTTGAGCTTCTTGATCATCTGGCGACCAAGACGATTCTTCGGGATCATCCCGCGAACGGCGCGACGCACCGCTTCTTCGGGCTTGTCCGCGATCAACTGACCGTAGGTCTTGGTGCGCAGACCACCCGGGTAACCAGAGTGACGATGCACGAAGAGCTTGTCGCCCTTGTTCGAGGTGAGCACGACCTTGTCAGCGTTAATCACGATGACGTGATCGCCAGTGTCGATGTGCGGGGTGTAGGTCGGCTTGTGCTTGCCGCGGAGGATCGTGGCAACTTCCGTCGCGAGACGACCGAGAACCATGCCTTCGGCGTCAACGACATACCACTGACGCTGGATCTCACTGACCTTTGGGGTGTAGGTGCGCATGGCGCAGCCCTTCTGCTTGGGTCCACCCGAAGGTGGCTATCGAACGAAGTCCGGCGTCGGCAGCAAAACTGCGCACCGGAGCGGAGGAGAGAGCCTACGGGTAGGCCCCGAACCAAGGCAACTCTGCCCCCTCGGGGCCGAATTTTCCCGGCCTCAGTAGCCGACCTCCCACAAGCAGAGACCCTGCGGTGGCGCTACCCCACCGGCCACCGAGCGGTCGTGCGCTCGAATAATTCCGGCCATTTCGCCCGGTCGACGAAGGCCTCGGCCCATTTCTACAAGGGTGCCGACGATGGATCTGACCATTTGATGGCAGTAGGACGAGGCTCGGATGTCGAAGCGCAAAACCCCTTCGCCAAGATCCAACCAGGTGGCTTCATGGACCCGTCGCATCAGCGATGGTTCGAATCCGGTCGCAGGATTTGGCTTGGGCCGGCGACAGAAACTCGAGAAATCGTGGAGACCGTAGAGAGCATCGCAGCCGAGGTAAAGCGCGCGGATGTCGAGTTCCTGGGGCACCCACCAGGTTGTGGCAGCAAGGAACGGATCGGGGATCGGTCGATTCACGATGGTGTAGCGATAGGAACGCCAGAGAGCTGAGAACCGAGCATCGAAATCAGGACCGGCGACCTGTGCATCGCGAATCACGATCGCTGGGACACAGAGCTGGTTAATTGCTCGAGCTAACCGTGTCGGCGAACCCTTCCCCGACACGATGAGTTCGGTCGCAACATCAAAGGAAATCACCTGACCCCAAGCGTGCACGCCCGCATCGGTACGTCCAGCGATCGACAAGGCAACGGGGTGTTCGACACAGCGCTCGATTTCGGCGCGAACCGTGCCCGCAACCGTTTCGACGCCGTCGTTCTCGGCCATCCCCCGGAACTTCGAACCGTCGTAGGCGAGCGTCATTCGAAGACGCGTGAACCCGGCAGTCGGCGCCGGGACCTCGATCGGCGTGCGCGAAACGGCCGACCACGTTTGGTCGGCCGTCATCACAGACATTTTCGTGCTGCTGGTCTCAGACCAGCTCGATGCGTGCCATCGGCGCATTGTCGCCTTGACGCGGGCCGAGCTTCAGGATGCGGGTGTAGCCACCCGGGCGTCCTTCATAACGCGGTGCGATGTCGGAGAACAGCTTTGACGCCATTTCCTTATCACCCATGAACGACACGACCTGACGGTGACGGTGGACGCCACCCTTCTTGGCCTTGGTGATGAGCTTCTCGGCGATGGGACGAAGCGCCTTCGCCTTCGCTTCGGTGGTGACAATGCCCTCGGCCGCAAACAACGAGGCCGCGAGGTTCGCCATCATCAGGCGTTGGTGAGAGGCGCTACCGCCGAATCGTTTGGACCTACGTGGGGTTCCAGGCATAGCGAATCAATCCCGGTTCTTGAGCGACAGACCGCGCTCATCGAGTTTCTGGATGACCTCATCAAGCGACTTCTGACCAAAGTTGGTCACCGCAAGAAGATCGTCCTCGGACTTGAGGAGGAGTTCACCGACGGTGTTCACCTGGGCACGCTTGAGGCAATTACGGGGACGCTCGGAAAGATCGAGATCCTCGATAAGGAGGTCGAGATCGGGCGAACCAGCGTGAGTAATGCTGACCTCGCCGAGTTCGAGACCCTTCGGCTCGTCGCTCATTTCGGCCACAAGCGTGACCAGCGACTGGAGGGTTGCCCCGGCTGAGGCAAGTGCTTCACGAGCGGTGATCGAACCGTCGGTCTCGATGTCGAGAACCAGACGGTCGAACTCGGTCGACTGCTCGACGCGAGTCGGTTCGACTGCGAAGGTCACACGACGCACCGGCGAGAAGATCGAGTCAACCGGGATCACACCAATGGTGTTGGTCGACTTGTTGCGCTCGGCCGATACGTAGCCACGACCCTCTTCGACGGTGACGTCGACGGCGAGTCGACCCGACTCGTTGATCGTGGCGATGTGGAGCTCCGGATTGAGGATCTCAACGTCGGAGGTCGTGACGATGTCACCTGCGGTGACGACGGCTGGACCCTTGACATCGATTCGGAGCGTCACCGCATCAGCACTGTGAACCCGAAGGACAAGGTCCTTGAGGTTCAAGATGATGTCGGTGACATCCTCAGTGACACCCTTAATGGTGTCGAATTCATGGAGAGCCTCGTCGAACCGCACCTGAGTGACGGCTGCGCCGGGGATTGATGAGAGAAGGGTGCGGCGCAATGAGTTGCCGAGCGTGTGGCCGAAGCCAGGCTCCAGCGGTCCCACCGCGAACAACTGACGATCGCCATCGGCGTCGCCAAGCGCTTCAACCTTCGGTCGCTGCATAACCAGCATGTGTTCCTACCTCGGTTCCGTACGTTCGATTTCGTGAACTTGCACAAGAGCGTGATCGACGGCGTCGACCAGGCCCGGGGCACTTACTTGGAATAGAGCTCGACGATGAGCTGCTCGCGCACCGGCACGTCGATCTGATCGCGATGTGGTGCTGCCAGAACGGTGACACTGAAGCCACCGTCGCCAGACTCGAGCCACGCCGGAGGCGTGCGATCGAGAACCTCGCGGTTCCACTGGATAACGACCAACTCGCGGGTCTTGTCGCGAAGAGTGATGATGTCGCCCTTACGCACGCGATAGCTCGGGATGTCGACGCGCTTGCCGTTGACATTGATGTGTCCATGGCCCACGAACTGACGAGCCTGAGGACGAGTCGCTGCCCAACCGGTGCGGTACACGACGTTGTCGAGACGCATCTCGAGGAACCGGAGCATGTTCTCGCCGGTCACACCCTCGCGACGGTTCGCTTCCTCATAGAGGTTGCGGAACTGCCTCTCGGAAAGTCCATACGTGAAACGCGCCTTCTGCTTTTCCTGCATCTGGAGCAGGTACTCGCTGGGGTTGCCACGGCGACGCGTACGTCCGTGCTCGCCTGGTGGGTATGGGCGCTTCTCGAGGGCGACAGTCTCGCCCTTCGTGCCGAAAATGTTGGTGCCGAGACGACGCGAAACGCGGGCCTTCGGGCCGGTATAACGAGCCATGTTCAGACCCTCCGACGCTTGGGCTGACGGCAACCGTTATGCGGAACCGGAGTGACATCCTTGATTCCGGTCACTTCGATGCCAGCACTCTGGAGGCTGCGGATCGCCGTTTCACGACCGGAACCCGGTCCCTTGACGAGCACGTCGACCTTGCGGACGCCATGTTCCATGGCGCGCTTGGCGCATTGCTCGGCAGCCATCTGCGCTGCAAACGGCGTCGACTTACGCGAGCCCTTGAAGCCGACGTTGCCGGCCGAAGCCCACGACAGAATGTTGCCGTCCTGGTCGGAGATGCTGACGATGGTGTTGTTGAACGAGCTCTTGATGTGAGCGACGCCGTGAGTGACGTGCTTGCGTTCCTTCTTGCGGGGCCGACGGCCGCCGCTTGTGGGCTTTGCCATCAGCGCGCCACCTTCTTCTTGCCGGCAACGGTCTTCTTGGGACCCTTGCGTGTACGTGCGTTGGTGTGAGTGCGCTGACCGCGAACGGGAAGACCACGACGATGGCGCAGACCCTGGTAGCAACCGATCTCCATCTTGCGACGGATGTCCTGATCGACGTCGCGACGCAGATCGCCTTCGACCTTCAGGCTGGCATCGATGTAGCCACGAATCTTGTTGACCTCTTCGTCAGTGAGGTCGCGAACTCGGGTATTCGGACTGATTTCAGTGGCTTCACAAATCTGCTTGGCAGTTGTGTTACCGATTCCGTAGATGTAGGTAAGGCTGATTTCCAGGCGCTTTTCACGCGGGATATCAACACCGGAGATACGTGCCATGGATCAGCCCTGCCGTTGCTTGTGACGAGGGTTTTCACAAATGACCTGCACGCGACCATGGCGGCGGATCACCTTGCACTTCTCACAGATCTTCTTGACGCTTGGGCGTACTTTCACTGCGTTTGTTCCTTTCGCCCGGACTCTGCCGGGAACATCGGAGCGAAGTTGTGAGCCGAAGCCACACCCCTCCGATGGGTCCGATCCTTCTGATCAGACACTCGCTTGTGTTCAGTTGTCGTGTTGCTGGTGTTGCTGGTGTTGCTGGTGTTACTTGTACCGATAAGTGATCCGACCACGAGTCAGGTCATACGGCGTCAGCTCAACTTGGACGCGATCACCGGGCAGGATACGGATGTAATGCATCCGCATCTTTCCGGAGATATGGGCCAAAACTTTGTGGCCATTTTCGAGTTCGACGCGGAACATGGCGTTCGGCAGCGGCTCGGTGACCGTTCCTTCCAGAACGATCGCGTCTTCTTTGGGCTTAGCCAGGACACTGTCTCCTGTGTGATGGATCTGAAAACCCTGCTCAGGACCGCGCAAAGGCGGGTTCCCGGACAAGGGCGGACTGAAGACCCTACCGGTCGGACCCGCTGGCTCCAAATGCGCCTCTGAAGGGCCGAGAGAGTGCGATCGCTCTGGCCGCCCTCAGGGGTACACCAGTTCGACTGTAATCTTCGCTTCCTCTTCGACCCCGATCACGATTCCTTGCGGAGCGCGAGGTGAAACGAGGTGAATGTCCGCCCCATGTGCTCAAGCAGGATATGGGGATAACGGGCATAGGTGACGTGGTGCGTCCAAAGTCCGCCGAGCTGCGCAACCTGGCGATTTTGGTCTTCAGCAACGTCAAGGAAGGGTGAGCGCGACGCCCAGGTCTCGGGGGACACCGAAGCATCGAACGGTTCAATCAACGACCACTTTCGATCGCCGAGGAAGACCGTTCGGATGTCCTCGTCATCAAAGAGCAGAGCCCCAGGGATCCCTGGGCGATCACCCTCGAGGCGGAACTCGGAAGCGACCGAGAGAATTCCCCCGGGACGCAGGACTCGCCACGCCTCGTCGAGCGAACGTGCCACGTCGTTTCGGTCACCGAAATGCTCAACGGAACTCGACGAAAACACACCGGAGACGCTCTCGTCGGGAAGGTCGAGCGCGAGGGCGTTCATATCCTCCACTCGCAGGCGCGTCGGGTCCCAAATGAACGGCCAGTGTCGTCCTGGATTGACGAGCATCGAAGAATCAGCGCTCTCATCCCAGCCTTCGGCTAGGTAGAGATCAGTCGCGATGACCTCCTTCGCGAAACGGGTCAGATAGAACACGGTCGGTTCATTTCCCGCACCAACACCGAGGAAACGATGAGATCCGTCGAGCAAACCAGCCTCGCGAAACGAGAGAACGGCCATCGCTACTTCCCAGTATTTGCGATATTCACGAGCCGATGGGAACTCGGGACCGAAACGCAGCAGCTCATGCGCAAACACATCACGAATCACATCGCGAAGTCGCGGTGTCACAAAATCTTCGACCTCACAAATTTTCGAAAGGGAGAGGTTCCGTTCAAGGAGTAACGGTTTCTCGATCACTAGTTCCGAAGCACGATCTTGAACACGAATCGCGGGGAGATCTTCGCAGAGCCACTCGGTGACTCTCCGAAATTCTTCCTCGAAGCGAAGTGGATCGACGTTCGAGCGATAGCGATCGGTTTGGATCGCAACGAATGTGGATCGATTCGCGACTGTGGCTCGGAGCGCTCGCAACGCGTCGATCGGATCGTTCGGTGAGAAATTCCAGGGTCCGTTACCGAGCAATTCATCGTGCGCCGCAATCGAAGACAACACGACTGGGGTTCCGCGTTCAAGGGACTCAATAACCGAGAGTGAAAAACCTTCATGAAGCGACGGGATAATGACCGCTTCAGCACTCCGAAGTATCGAATCGAAATCGTCATCCGCGATCTGACCTCCAATTCGAAAGCGATTCCGTTCAAGCCCTAGCTCTAGCGCCAGCGTCGTCAACGCGACCCGATGCTCATCGGACATCGAGGCAATGACGACGACATCGAGATCGGTTCGATCCAGAACAGCAAACGGAACTGCTGCCGCCACACCCACAAGGAGATTTTTGTGCGGGAGCCCATTTCCCACAACGACAACGTGTGATCGTCGAGTCGTTCGTGATTCTCTCCCTGCTTGCGTCACTGATTCGCCCAGCCGTGTCAATCCCGGCGCACATCCCGTTTCTACGATGCACTCGGGGCGAACCCCCAACTCGATTGCCTCGGCAGTCGACGACGCGGAAAGAGTAAGCAGCTTCCCGTACCCCCCGATGCATTCAAGTCCATATTGATACTCCAGAAACTCAGCATCTGTTCTCAAAAAACTGTCTGGGTAGGTTCCCATAATCGAATCAAGCCACACTCCAGCGCTACGCACCGATGGCGACCTCGACAACCGCACCTGTAGATCGGTTTTTCGGTGGATAAACGGGGCTAACTGAAGAAAAGATCCAACCCGTCGACCATTCTCCCGTCCCCATACGCCGTCGAATCGCTCAGCAAGGTCCGCCGGAAGTGGCGGTAAGTCCATCGAAGCAAGTTGCCATACCTCTACGGCATCAGGAACCGAAGCAAGAACTACCTCGAGGGCATTTCGAGCATGGGTGCGTGTGCCACACATGACCGCCAACTGGGCCCCTCGAGTGTCAATCAAGAGCACTTTCGGCCAATCAACATCTCCTGCCGGGTCTGTGCCTATCGAACGGAACCTTCGCAACTCGCTCAGCCCCGCCGCCGCGGCCTCGTCTCCTGAAAGCGATTCGATGAGTTCCCACTCCCGATCGTCAAGCAACAGTGGTGATGTTGTTCGTCGGGAACGGAGACGAGCAGTGACGGACTTTGCCATTTTGTGAGAACCGGAATGATCCGAGATGGTCGCGGTTCTCGAACCAATGGTCGGCGCAATCCGCTCGAAGGCACGACCCGGAGCACTGAACTCGGCGACTTTTGCTTGGACGTTCGATGGATTGCTCAATTGCTTGCGCCGAAGTCGCCAGAGGTGGTTGGCGAGGGGGAGCACGAGTACCCGAAACGGACGGGCGAGTTCCACAAGCACTCGGCCAAGTTCGTACTCCCAACTTGCCTCAAGGGCCCAGATGCGATGTTCGTTGGAGTTTGCCCGATGTTCTTCAGCAGCAATCCGAGCGTCGCGTTGTTTGAGTTCCTCCCGACTTTGCCGCAACGCGACTTCGGCTTCCTTTACTTGCTTATCTCGCTCAAGCACTGCGCGGGTCAGTTGCGCCTCTGCCTCACCGTGTCCTTCACCGAAGGCTGCCTTCTGAAGCGCTTCAAGCAACGGCCATTGGAAAAATCCATCGATTGGAGAAACCGGTTGTGCGAGACGTTGCCGCAGGTCGGGTCGGTCTGCTCTTGAGTAGAACCGATTGATCCCATCATCGATCGAGAATTCATACCCCGCTTCGAGAACAACTGGTTCCCAACTCGCATGGGACGGTGCCCACGTCGACGGGTCTATTGATTCAATGACCAACACCAAAGGACGGAAACGTTTCCAATCATTGGAGGAAATAACTTCTTCTTCGGCTCCCTCAACGTCGATCTTTAAAAACCCAATTTCTCGGTTTTCCAAGTAGCGGTCGAAAAGCTCCTTGAGAGTAAGAGATTGCACAGCAACAATTTCTCTCCGCTCATCGAGTGCACCGGAGAATGTCTCGGCCTCGGTATAGATCGAGGAAAGATCGAGGTGGGGATACCGCAAGGTGAATTCAATCTCTCCCGAACGACGCGAAACGGCAACCTGCAAAGTCAGATCGCGGGGACGCTCACTCGATAGGAGTGATGCATTCGGACCCGGCTCAACATTGATGCCGCTCCAACCCCTTTCGGAAAAGAGTCGGGTCACCGAGAAATCTGTCGGATGCCCGGCACCAATATCTACATAGATGCAGTCGGTCTCAGTCGATAACGCCTTCCAGAGACGGACATCTTCGAAGTTCTGCGCGTAGGAAATCGGTGCGACGTGTACCTGATCGTCACCCTCAACAGAAGTCATTTTGGATCAAAATCTCCGCATAGATATCGTCAATCTTCGGTGCGTACGGGCACCTAACGTAGCCCTATGCCACCTGACGTCCACCCGTTTCCCATGGGTGCCGCCCGCAGTCTCCAACTTCTGTCGAAGTTGCTTTCTTCGCCGGTCGTTGTGATCGATGCCGGAGCGCGATGGGGTGTCATGCCTTCGTGGTCCGCCCTCGGTAACCAAGTGAATGTCATTGGATTTGAACCCGAACCAGAAGAGGCTCGTGAACTTGAGTCGAAGTATCGCGACGATGACCAGATTGAAATCGTGGCGATGGCGTTGGGATCGACGGCAGGGAACATTCCTCTGAAAGTCACGCCAGATGCGTCGGGATCTTCGTTCTACACTCCAAATATTGGTGACCGGATGTCACCAGGTGTTGATCTCGACGTGGTCGCGACTATCAACGTTGAAATGACCACACTCGACGATTGGGTCGCTTCTTCGCGATTCGATCGAGTGGATGCCATGAAACTCGACGTTCAGGGTGCGGAATATGAAATATTTCTCGGCGCATCTGATTCGCTTTCGACAACACGAATCCTCCAAACCGAAATGCATATGAATCCCCTGTACGAGGGAGCGAAACTTTTCGGGGACAATGATGCTCTTCTCCGAAGTCATGGTTTTGAGTTGTGGATGCTCCCAACGCTTGCCCACTACCGCCCAAACCGCGATGGCGGCGCCGTCATAGATCGCGTCGATGTTCATTGGTTCAATGACATTCCTGTTCCCGTTCCCACCGAAGGAGCACAACTTTCTTGGGCCGACGCGATCTACATAAAGAGTGATTTCGCGCGCATCGTTGATGGCACCTCCGCGGAATCCCTCCTGCGCGATGCCGTTCTTGCGATTGGCATGGACCAATTTTCACTTGCGATTGATGCCCTGAATGCAGCGAGGTCGCTCGCCAAGCCTGAGACTCATGCCGTCATCGATGCTGCTGCTTTGTCGTTGCGCTACCAATCGCCCAGTCTCGCCTTCGCAAACTCCCGGATAGCCCACCTCGACTCGATCGCCCAACCGCTCACCGATTCCTATTCGGTCGATTTGCGCGCACCCCTTAACGGATGGGGATGGCATGACCCGCTTCCAACTCCCGATGGTGGATGGATCCGCTGGACCGGTCCGCAACGAGAGTCGTCCGTGCATATCCCCATCACGTTGGACGTTGGTTCGATCATCAGAGTCGTGGTTGTCCGCGCTGCTGCCGCTGAACTCATCGAGTCAGTTGTCCTTGAGGTAAACGGAGTTGTCGTCGAAACCGTTCTCACTGAATCGGAAATCGCCGGTATTCCGACCTTCATCATCGAAGGTCGCGTTACTCACACTTGGGAAGAATCCCATTCGCGACTGATTCTGCGGGTGGCGAAAACCGTGCCGTGGAAATCAATTGATGAGTCTTCGAACGACGCGACCGAATATGGGATTGCCATCAAGGACATCACCGTCTCGCCGGAAAAATCGACGTGGCGAACTCTGCTCGTGAAGAAGTTCAGGGGAGCGTAAGAATTTCGGGGCCATCGGGGCCGATCGCAATGGTGTGTTCGAAGTGGGCAGCCCAAGATCCGTCAGCCGAAAGCACCGTCCAACCGTCCTCGGTAAGGAAGGTCTCGGCCTCGCCAATGGTCACCATCGGCTCCACGGCGAGGGTCATGCCCTTCTTGAGCTTCCCGCCCTTCCCCGGCACCCCGTAGTTGGGAACCTCCGGGGCCTCATGCATGGCTCGCCCGATGCCATGGCCTACATAGTCGCGGACCACTGAAAAGCCGGCCTGCTCAACCACGGCCTGAACCGCGGCACCGATGTCACCCAGCGTGTTGCCCTCGACCATGGCTGCGATGCCCGCGGCCAGTGAGGCCTCGGTCACCGAAATGAGTCGAGCCGCCTCGGGAGAGATTTCCCCCACCCCGGCGGTAAATGCGGCATCGCCATGCCAACCCTCGACCACCGCACCACAATCGACGGAAATGATGTCGCCCTCGTTGAGCACGATTGGGCCTGGGATGCCATGGACGATCACGTCGTTGGGTGACGCGCAGATGACTGCGGGGAAGCCGTGATAGCCGAGGAAGTTCGACGTCGCTCCCCTGTTGTCAATGACTTTCCGTCCGATGGCATCGAGGTCGGCAGTGGTGACACCAGGACGAATCGCAGCGCGGATCTGTTCGTGCATCTCGGCGACGACACGACCGGCGGCGCGCATATGTCGAAGTTCGTCCTGCGAACGAGTTTTCATTCGAAACTCAGCGCGAAAGACGAGTGTCGATGGTGCTCAGAAGACGACCAAAGACCTCGTCGGGACTACCAAGTCCGTCAACTTTGACCAACAAACCTGACGATTCATAAAAGTCAATGGTTGGTTGGGTTTCTGTGGTGTAGGCAGCAAGGCGCTTGGCAATTGATTCGGGGGTGTCGTCCGCGCGTTGAACAACTTCGCCCCCACACTTATCGCACACCCATTCCGTTGACGGCGGCGCGGCGACGGAGTAGATCGCCCCGCATTGTGCACACACGCGGCGAGATGAAATACGCTCAAGTACAACGTCTTCAGGAACGACAAGGTCGATCGCGACATCGATGGTTGCGAACTTCGACATCCCTTCGGCTTGCACAACCGTGCGCGGAAAGCCGTCAAGAAGAAAACCGTTTGCTTGCACATCGGCTTGGTTGAGTCGTTCTTCCACCACGCCGAGAATGATCTGGTCCGAGACAAGGCCACCGGCGTCCATCACGGCCTTCGCTTCGATGCCAAGAGGCGTACCGGCGGCAACCGCAGCGCGCAGCATGTCTCCGGTGGAGATGTGCGGAGTTCCGTAATGCGCTGAAAGCCGCTCGGACTGAGTGCCCTTGCCTGCTCCCTGCCGTCCGAAGATGAGCAGACGAGCGGTCATTACTTCAGGAATCCTTCATAGTTCCGCATCATCAACTGGCTATCGATCTGCTTCATGGTCTCGAGGGCGACGCCCACCGCGATGAGGATCGAGATACCGGTGAAGGACACCTGCGTACCTGGAAGGTAGGTAGTGAGGATGTAGGACGGAACCAGTGCAACAGCAGCGATGAAGAGAGCGCCGGGAAGGGTGATTCGTGACAGCACCTTGGCGAGGTAACGCTCAGTCTGGGGACCGGGACGAATGCCAGGAATAAAGCCACCCTGCTTACGAAGCTGATCAGCCTGCTTCACCGGATCGAAGGTGATGGCGGTGTAGAAGTAGGCGAACCCAATGATCAGAAGACCGAAGATGATCATATGAATCGGAGCATTAGGCGTAACGAGGTTTGAGTTCACCCAATCCTGCGTGCTCTTACCCCAACCGTCAGCTGGCAACACGAAGCTGAGCAACTGCGGAAGGTACAGAACCGAACTAGCGAAGATGATCGGGATAACGCCCGACTGGTTCACCTTGAGGGGGATGTAGGTGCTCTGACCGCCGTACTGACGACGACCAACCACACGCTTGGCGAACTGCACGGGGATTCGACGTTGACCCTGTTCGACATAGACGATTGCGACGGTGATGAGCGCATAGCCGGCGAGAACCAGGATCACAGCGATCCATCCACCGTTGGCCTTGATCGTGGCCATCTGGCTCGGGAGCAAGGACACAACCGAGGCGAAGATCAGCAATGACATGCCGTTGCCGATGCCACGCTGGGTGACAAGTTCACCCATCCACATAAGCAGCGCAGTACCGGTCGTGAGCGTGAGGATGATGAGCAGCACGCGCCCCACGGTGAAGTTGGGGATGAGGTCAAGGCCAGTGGTGTTGCCTCTCGTGAGACCACCGCCGCCGTTATGGAACAGATAGGCCAAACCAGTGGCCTGAAGAATGGCGATGCCCATCGTCACATAACGGGTCCACTGTGTGATCTTGCGCTGACCAACAGCGCCCATGTTCTGCCATTCCTCAAGCTTGGGAATAACGACACCGAGGATCTGCATGATGATCGACGCAGTGATGTACGGCATGATGCCAAGAGCGAAGATCGCGAAGTTGGTGAGTCCACCACCGGAGAACAACTTCAGGAATGCCAGCACGCCACCCGAATCGGCTTGCGACTTGAGTTGCTTAAGCGCCGCGGTATCAATTCCGGGAACGGGAAGATGAGCGCCCAGGCGATACAGGGCGATGATCAGCAACGAGAACAGGACCTTGTTGCGAAGGTCCTGGACCTTGAAGATGTTCTTGAGATTTGCGAGCACCGAGGTCACTCCTACCGCCGGCTACGAGACCAGCAGTTCGTCAACAGTCGTCAGCGGTTCGTGAACTGATTGCCCTTTGCGGGAGGACGACGCTCGCCCCATGGCAAAGGAATGGTCTCGACGGTACCGCCAGCGGCAGTGATCGCGGCTTCGGCCGACTTCGAGAACGCATGTGCTCGAACGGTCACGGCACGCGTGATCTCGCCACGACCCAACACCTTCACGAGGGAGCCCTTTCCGACAAGGCTTTGCTCTAACAGCGACACCGGATCGACAATGTCGAGACCTGAATCGTTGATGGTGTCGAGGTTGATGGCCTGGTATTCGACGCGGAAGGGGTTATTGAAACCGCGAAGCTTCGGGACACGCATATGCAGCGGGTTCTGACCACCCTCGAAACGAGCGGGAATGGACGTACGCGCGCTTTGGCCCTTGGTACCGCGGCCTGCGGTCTTGCCGCCCTTGCCACCAATACCGCGGCCGACGCGCTTGCGGCGACGGTTGGAGCCCTCAGCGGGCTTGAGATCATGAATCTTCACGATGTCCTCACTTGCTGGTCGAGCCGAGCTCGACCTCTTCGACCGAGATGAGATGCGGGACACGAGCGATCATGCCGCGAATCTCAGGACGGTCGGGAAGGGTGTTGGTCTTGCCGATGCCACGGAGACCAAGTGCACGCAGTGTTCCGCGATGCTTGGGCTTCGTGCCGATCGACGACTTGATTTGAGTGACCTTAAGTTCTGCCATCACGCGACCTCATTGGGGACGTGCGGGCCGCGCTCGGAAAGCTTGAATGCTTCGAGCATGCCCTTCGGAACGAACTCTTCGGGTGAAAGGCCACGAAGTCGAGCGACCTCATAGGGATCTTTCAGCGCCTGCAGCCCAGCAATGGTTGCCCGAGCCACATTGATGTGATTCGAGGAGCCAAGCGACTTGCAGAGAACGTCGTGGATGCCAGCCTCTTCGAGGATGGCGCGTGCGGCGCCGCCGGCGATAACACCAGTACCAGGAGCGGCAGGCTGAATGAGGACGCGACCGGCGCCCATACGACCGACAACCGGGTGGGTCACGGTCGTACCCGCCAACGGCACCTTGAAGAGATTCTTCCGAGCCTCTTCGGTGCCCTTCTGAATAGCCAGAGGAACTTCCTTGGCCTTGCCATAACCGAGACCGACATGGCCGGCACCGTCGCCGATCACCACAAGAGCGGTGAAGGAGAAACGACGACCGCCCTTGACGACCTTGGCAACTCGATTGATGTTGATCACGCGTGACTCGCGCAGTGCGAGGGCGTCAGCGTTGAGGGCCATCAGAACTCCAGTCCTGCTTCTCGGGCGGCATCGGCAACTGCGGCCACACGACCGTGGTAGAGGAATCCACCGCGATCGAAGACGACCTTGTCGATCCCTGCAGCCTTCGCTCGCTCGGCAAGAAGTTTGCCGACAGAGGTCGCTGCAGCGATGTTGCTCGTGCCGCCGGTGACGACACCAGTCTCGACAGTCGACGCCGCGGCAATGGTGCGACCGCTGATGTCGTCGATGATCTGTGCATTGATGTGACGGTTGGATCGGTAGACCGCCAGACGAGGACGAGCTGCGGTGCCACGCACCTGCTTGCGCACTCGACGATGACGACGGATCCGCGCATCGCGCTTCTGCTGTGCTTTGTCGCTCATATCTACTTCCCTGCCTTACCGGCTTTGCGGGCGACATATTCGCCCTTGTAC
The DNA here is from genome assembly GCA_037139155.1 of Actinomycetes bacterium. Taxonomy (GTDB): domain Bacteria; phylum Actinomycetota; class Acidimicrobiia; order Acidimicrobiales; family Acidimicrobilacustridaceae; genus Acidimicrobilacustris. Next base: position 56,029 of record JBAXGZ010000001.1, read on the forward strand.
CGGACGCCCTTGCCCTTATAGGGCTCGGGCTTACGGAGTGCACGGATGTCAGCGGCGACCTGACCGACAGTTTCCTTGTCGGTTCCCCTCACGAGGATCTGCGTCGGGGCAGGTACCTCGAAGGTGATGCCGGCCGGAGCGACGACGCTCACTGGGTGACTGAAACCAAGAGCGAGGTCGAGCGCAGTGTCGCCCTTCGCGGTGGCGCGGTAACCGACGCCGATGATTTCAAGTTCCTTGGTGAAGCCTTCGCTTACGCCCACAACCATGTTGTTGACAAGCGAACGAACCAGGCCATGCAATGCACGGTTCTGACGTTCGTCGTTTGGACGTTCGACGATGAGTTCAGCGCCTTCCTGACGGATGGTGATCTCACCGGGGAGGTCTCGGTCAAGCGTTCCTTTGGAACCCTTGACTGTGACGTGCTGACCGGAAATCGAAACCTCGACTCCAGCGGGCACCGGGATAGGAGCGCGTCCTACTCGTGACATGTCAGCCCCTTACCAAACGAAGCACAGGATCTCGCCGCCCATGCGACGCTTACGCGCCTCACGGTCGGTCATCAGACCCTGACTGGTGGACAGGACAGCGACTCCGAGGCCACCGAGAACCCGAGGGATCTTGTCGGCCTTTATGTAGACGCGGAGGCCCGGCTTCGACACGCGCTTGACACCAGAGATGACGCGCTTGCGTTCGGGCGAGTACTTCATGGTGACGGTGAGAACCGAACCGGGACGGTTCGGATCGTCAGCGATGGTGAAGCCTTCGATGTATCCCTCAGAGAGAAGGAGTTGTGCGAGGGCTTCTTTCACCTTGGAGGAGGGCATGCGCACCTCATCGTGCATCGCGGTGTTCGCGTTGCGGATGCGGGTCAGCATGTCGGCGATGGGATCTGTCATTGTCATGTTGTCGCCTCCCTCACCAACTGGCCTTTTTCAGACCAGGAATTTCGCCAGCGTGTCCGAGTTCGCGAAGGCAAACACGGCAGAGCTGGAACTTGCGGTAGACAGCACGAGGCCGTCCGCACTTCTGGCAACGGGTGTAACCACGAACCTTGAACTTCGGGGTCTGACGTTGCTTATTAACGAGCGCCTTTTTGGCCATTACTGCTGCCCCTCACGCTTGAACGGGAAGCCGAAAGCATCGAGCAGGGCTTTGCCCTCGGCATTGGTCTTGGCAGTGGTCACGATCGTGATGTCGAAGCCGCGGGGGACGTCGATCTTGTCGTAATCGATCTCCGGGAACATGAGCTGCTCCGGAAGACCAAAGGTGTAGTTGCCGTGTCCGTCAAAGGACTTCGGCGACAGTCCGCGGAAATCGCGAATGCGGGGAATCGCCAGGCTGATGAGCCGGTCGAAGAACTCCCACATGCGATCGCCACGAAGCGTGACCTTCACACCAATGGCATTGCCTTCGCGCAGTTTGAAACCGGCGATGGACTTCTTGGCCTTGGTCACGATGACCTTCTGGCCGGTGATCCGCTCGAGATCACGCACGGCACCATCGAGCAGAGAAGACTGCGCGAGGGCCTTGCCGACACCCGAGTTGATCACGATCTTCTCGAACCGCGGAACCTGCATGATGTTGTCGAGTTCGAGCGTGCCCTTGAGCTGGGTACGAATCTCATCGTTGTAGCGGGTCTTGAGCCGAGGAACACTCACCGTTGCGGTGCTCATGCGAGATCTCCTTCGCACTTGCGGCAGATCCGGACCTTGGTGCCATCGGGCTCAAAGCGATAACCGATACGTGTCGGCTTCTTGCATGAGTTGCAGATGATGGCAACGTTGGAGACCGGAAGTGGCATCTCTTTGTCGATGATGCCGCCGCTGTTGGTCTGACTTACGGGCTTCTGGTGCTTCTTGGCAATGTTGACGCCGTCGACGATGACCTTTCCCTTTTCGGGAATGGAACGGGTGACGGTTCCGACCTTGCCGCGGTCCTTGCCGGAGAGCACCTGGACGCGATCGCCCTTGCGGATCTTCATCACAACACCTCCGGGGCGAGTGACACGATTCGCATGAACTTCTTGTCACGCAGTTCACGACCCACCGGGCCGAAGATGCGCGTGCCACGAGGCAGCATGTTGTCGTTGATCAACACCGCAGCGTTCTCGTCAAACTTGATGTAGGAGCCGTCGGGACGACGCTTTTCCTTCTTGACTCGGACGACGACGCACTTGACGACATCGCCCTTCTTCACGCCAGCGCCAGGAATGGCGTCCTTGACCGTTGCGACGAAGACGTCGCCGATCGAGGCGTAACGGCGACGTGTGCCACCGAGAACCTTGATGCACAGGACTTCCTTGGCACCACTGTTATCGGCGACTCGAAGTCGGGATTCCTGCTGAATCATCGTGCACGCTCCACAACATCGAGGACACGCCAGCGCTTCGTCTTTGAAAGCGGGCGGGTCTCCTGCACACGAACCTTGTCGCCCACGTTGAGATCATTGGTCTCGTCGTGGACGTACAACTTGTTCGTGCGCTGAACGGTCTTGTTGTAGCGAGGGTGACGAACGCGGTCGGTCACTGCGACGACAGCGGTCTTGTCCATGGCCGTCGAAACGACCATGCCCTCACGAATTTTGCGCGGATTGGCGCGCTCGGTGGCCGTAGTTTCCTCAGCCATCAGGCGTTCTCCTCGTTCTGCGTCAGCGCTTCGGCTGCGGCGATCTCGCGGCTACGCAATTCAGTATTGAGTTTGGCAACCTGTTTGCGCACCACTCCGAGACGGGCGGTGTTGTCGAGCTGACCAGTGACATGCTGGAAGCGGAGGTTGAAAAGTTCTTCCTTCGCTGATGCCAGCCTGTCGAGCAGTTCGCCGTCGCTGATATCGGGAAGCGATTCCTTTGTCTTCGCCATCAGAACCCCTCCTCGCGGGCAACGAAGCGAGCCTTGATCGGCAGCTTCTGAATGGCCCGGTCGATCGCCGCACGGGCGACCTCGGGGTCGTTGTAGGACAGTTCGAACATGATGCGACCGGGCTTGACCACGGCGACCCAACGTTCGGGATTGCCCTTTCCTGAACCCATGCGGGTTTCGGCGGGCTTCTGAGTGACGGGCTTGTCCGGGAACACATTGATCCAGACCTTGCCGCCACGCTTGATATGGCGGGTCATCGCGATACGGGCGGCCTCGATCTGACGGGCAGTGATCCAACCCGGTTCGAGGGCCTGGATGCCGTAGTCACCAAACGTGACCTCGGTTCCACCCTTTGCTTGACCCTTCATGCGACCGCGCTGCTGCTTGCGGTGCTTGACCTTCTTAGGCATCAACATGTTCAGTCACCATCCCCGGGACGGAAATGCGGGGTTTCGTGGGGCTGGCGAGTGGAACGCTCGATCTCTTCTTCCTCGGCGAGAAGTCGCTCGAGCTCGGGATCGGCCTCCTTCACCAGCGGAGTTGCTTCGATGTCTTCAATCAGTTCCGAATCGGCATCGCGCTTGCGACCCGCAGCTGAGGAGACGACCTTGCGGGGACGAGCGTCACCGGAAGGTTCACCAACAGCCATCGCCGCTTCACGGGTGGCCTTGTCATCGAGCACGCTCTTGTAGGGGAGAATGTCGCCCTTGTAGAGCCACACCTTCACGCCAATGCGGCCGTAGGTGGTCTTTGCTTCACGGAAGCCGTAGTCAATGTCGGCGCGAAGCGTGTGCAACGGGACTCGACCTTCGCGGTACCACTCAGTGCGTGACATTTCTGCGCCACCGAGGCGACCCGCGCACTGAACGCGGATGCCAAGGGCACCGGCTTTCTGTGCGTTCTGCACAGCACGCTTCATGGCACGACGGAAGGCAACACGACCAGCAAGCTGATCGGCGACACCCTGAGCGATCAGCGCAGCGTCGAGTTCAGGCTGCTTGATCTCCTGGATGTTGAGCTGGACCTTGTTGTTGCCGGAAATCTTGGTGAGACCGGCTCGGAGGCGATCGGCTTCTGCGCCACGACGACCGATAACGATGCCGGGACGAGCAGTGTGCACGTCGACACGGAGACGGTCACGGGTGCGCTCGATCTCAACACGACTGATCGCGGCATGCGGCAGCTGTGTCATGAGGTAATCGCGGATCTTCCAATCCTGAATGAGGTTGTCGGAGTATTCGCGACGATCGGCGAACCAACGCGACTTCCAGTCGGTGGTCACGCCGAGGCGGAACCCGTACGGGTTGACCTTCTGACCCATCAGTCTTCCTTCCCGTCGGTCTCGACGGCTTCGTCGGCTACTGCATCTTCGACACCAGCGTCATCGACAACCACGGCGTCATCGACAACCACGGCTTCAGCGACAACGACGTCGTCGGTCTCTGCGTGGTCATGATCGTGGTCATGATCGTGGTCATGGTCATGATCGTGATCGTGATCGTTCTCTTCTTCGACCTTGCGTTCGGCCTTGGCCTGACGGCTGCGAGCCACACGTTCACGACGTGCTTCGGCTGCAGCGCGTCCACCAGAGACGCGGCCACTAGCGGCTTCACGCTCACGAAGCTTCTCGAGATCGTCGGTCGACAGGCGACTCACGATGATCGTGATGTGGCAGGTGCGCTTACGAATGCGCGTGGCACGACCACGAGCACGGGGACGCCAGCGCTTCAGAGTCGGGCCCTCGTCAGAGAAACAGGCCGAGACGAAAAGTTCGTCGGCCGGGATCTGGTTGTTGTGCTCGGCGTTGGCGATTGCCGACTCGAGACACTTCAGGACAACGCGAGCAATGTCGCGTTCGGCCATTTCGAGCACCTCAAGTGCTCGTGAGACCGGGAGTCCGCGGATGAGATCAAGGATCTCGCGGGCCTTATACGCCGATGAACGGACGTACTTGACCTCGGCGCGCACGCCCGGACGCTCGTTGGTCTTCGCACCGAAGGCCATCAGCGGCGTCCCTTCTTCTCTTGGCCGGCATGGAACCTGAAGGTTCGCGTCGGGGCGAACTCACCAAGCTTGTGGCCAACCATCGCCTCGGTGACATACACCGGGACGTGCTTGCGACCGTCGTGGACGGCCATGGTGTGGCCAACCATTTCGGGGATGATCGTGGAACGACGAGACCAGGTCTTGATGACCTTCTTTTCGTTCTGTTCGTTGAGTGCGTCGACCTTCTTAAGAAGATGGTCGTCGACAAACGGACCCTTTTTGAGGCTGCGAGGCATGTCGTCCTCTCCTAACGCCGTGAACCGCGGGTGCGGCGACGACGGACAATGAGTTTCTGTGACGGCTTGGTCTTGTCACGGGTACGGCCTTCGGACTTACCCCAAGGCGACACCGGATGACGACCGCCGGAGGTCTTACCTTCACCACCACCGTGCGGATGGTCGACCGGGTTCATGGCCACACCGCGGGTCTGGGGCTTGACGCCCTTCCAGCGGTTACGACCGGCCTTACCGATCTTGATGAGTTCATGCTCGGAGTTGCCAACCTCGCCAACAGTGGCGCGGCAGTCAATCGGAACACGACGCATTTCGGTGCTGGGAAGACGAAGAGTGGCGTAATCGCCCTCTTTGGCGACGAGCTGAATGCTCATGCCAGCGCTGCGCCCCATCTTGCCGCCACCACCGGGCTTGAGTTCGACGTTGTGCACGACGGTACCGACCGGGATGTAACGCAGCGGAAGTGCGTTGCCAGGACGGATGTCTGATCCTTGACCGCTTTGCAAAATGTCGCCGACCTGCACACCCTTCGGGGCGAGGATGTAGCTCTTCGCTCCGTCGTGATAATGGAGGAGTGCGATACGGCAGGTGCGGTTGGGGTCGTATTCGATCGCGGCGACGGAAGCGGGAACGCCATCCTTGACGCGACGAAAATCGACGAGACGGTACCGCTGCTTGTGACCGCCACCCTTGTGACGGGCGGTCTTGCGACCGTAGGAGTTACGACCACCGGTGCGGTTCTTGGGAACCACCAGCGAACGTTCCGGCGTGTCCTTCGTGATCTCCGCGAAATCGGAGACCGTCTGGAAACGACGACCAGGACTAGTTGGTTTGCGCTTACGAAGAGCCATGGTTCCTTACCCCTCGAACAATTCGATGCGGTCGCCAGCGGCGAGAGTGACGAAGGCACGCTTCTGGCCCGCCTGCGAACCGAAGGTTCCGGTACGACGGTTGCGCTTGCGCTTGCCATTGCGATTGAGCGTGTTCACCTTGAGGACCTTCACTCCGAAGATCGACTCGATGGCGTCGTGAATCTCGGGCTTCGAAGCGTCGGGATGAACAACGAATGTGTACACGTTTGTGTCGAGAAGCGAATAGCTCTTCTCGCTTACAACAGGACGGATGATGATGTCCCGCGGGTTCTTGGCGCGGAGATCTTTCACTTCGATTCCTCCACGTTCGGCAGGGTCGACTTGGTGAACACAACGCAGTCAGAAACGAGTACGTCGTAGGTGTTGAGTTCCGCGGTCTCGATGATGTGGACATGACCAAGGTTGCGGAAGCTCTTCCACGCAGCAACATCGCCACGGTCGAGCACCAACAGCACCTTGCCCTCGACGCCGAGTGCAGCAAGAGCCGCAATTGCGCCCTTGGTCGAAGGAGCGTCGAACTTCCATTCATCGACAACGATGACCTTGCCCTCAGACGCACGGTCGGACAGAGCCGAACGAAGCGCGAGCTTGATCATCTTCTTGGGGGTCTTCTGGGCGTAGCTGCGGGGCTTGGGGCCGAGCGCAACGCCACCACCGATCCAGTTCGGCGAACGAGTCGAACCAGCGCGAGCGCGGCCGGTGCCCTTTTGCTTCCAGGGCTTCGCACCGCCGCCGGAAACCTCGGCGCGGGTCTTGGTGCTCTGCGTGCCTGAACGGCGTGCCGCAAGCTGTGCGGTCACGACCTGATGCATCACCGGAACATTGGGCTCGATGCCGAAGGTCGTGGCATCGAGTTCGATCGAGCCAGCGTCAGCGCCGGCTGGGGTCTTGACGGTCACAGTTGCCATCACGCATCACCCTTCGAGTGAATCTTCACTGCGTCGCGGATGACCACGATGCCGCCCTTGGGGCCAGGCACCGCGCCGCGCACGAGCAGCAAATTCTTTTCGGGATCGGCAGACACGACGCGCAGGTTGAGCGTGGTGACTTTCTCTGCACCCATACGACCAGCCATACGCGTGCCCTTAAACACGCGGGCCGGTGTGGCGCAGGCACCGATCGAGCCAGGAGCACGATGGACTCGGTGGGCACCGTGGGATGCGCGCTGGCCTTTGAAGTTGTGACGCTTCATCGTTCCGGCGAAACCCTTGCCCTTGCTCACGGCAGTCACGTCGACGAACTCACCAGCGGCGAGCGTGTCGACTTTGATTTCCTGTCCAACTTCGAAGTCGTCGACACTGTCGAGGCGAAGCTCGAGAACGCGCTTGCCGGCGGCGACGCCAGCCTTTTCGAAGTGACCGCGATCGGGACTGTTCAGCTTGCTGGCTTTCTTCTCACCGAAGGTGACCTGCAATGCGTTGTACCCATCGCGTTCAACGGTCTTGATCTGCACCACGCGCATTGGAGCGACGTGCAGCACGGTCACGGGCACAACGCGGTTCGCGTCATCCCATACCTGTGTCATGCCGACTTTTTCGCCGACTACTGCTTTGTTCGCCATAACGGCAACGATCTTTCTGTTGTGGTTTGCGTCGAGTCGGACATGCGGGGACCGGCCCTTCATGCCAACGCTCGGCACGGGAAAACCCGGCCGAGCGCCTGTCGGTTGTGCTGCGGGGTATCTACCGAAGTAGACCGTCGCAGACGTCGGTTCGATCGACGTAGAGGTGCGGTTGGCGATCTTCCGGAGAAGACCCCTGTTGCACGGAGGTGAAACTCTAGGGGTTCGGCCGCCTTAGACCAAATCCCGATGTTGCGACGCCTCAAGAGCATTGAGCCACGAGGCCCTTGACCTTGTACCACGCATATGTGGTACAAATGCCCCATGCCCTCGGATCAGATCCTCGAACAGATCAGTGCCTTGCTCGCAAATGAGGACGATTCCACGGTCAATACCTCAATGCGGCTGCCGGCCACGCTCCGCGAGGCTGCCGCCCTCGCCACCGAACACCTGGGCCTGGCCCCATCCACCACGGCCTATACCGCTCAACTCCTGCGCTCAGGCATCGAAGCCTCTCTCTTGGCCGCCGTTCTCGAGGCCCATTATGAGGACCTGCCTTCGGACCGACCGTCCCTGGCCGAGATCACCCTCGGAGTGGCCGAAATCGACGGCAACCCCCTCGCCCACCGGCCCGACCTCATTACGAAAGCGGCCGAGGAGATCGTGGCGACCCACCCCAGCGCGACTCCTGACGATGTCCTCCTTTGGGCCGAGGCCCAACGGCTGGTCCGTTCATGATCGTTGTGATCTTGGACAACGAAGCCGTCCAAGCCATCCTCCAACCCCATCATTCGAAGTTCCGTGTTGTGGCCAGTCGACTTGAAGCGGCACGTTGGCGATCGACGAACCACACACAGGTGTCGCTTCATGTTCCTGCGACCGTTCAGGTGGAGGCGGGCTGGGACCGAACCTCCAAAAGATCGGTCCAGATCAACCGCTACCCCATCACCATCAGCGCGCTCGACTCACCGTCGGCTGATGCCGCAGCGCGAATCGTCTCCGAACATTCCGTGACACCCGCAGACGCGCATGTGGGAGTGCTTTGTCAGAAACTTGCGGCGAGAAATGTTCGCGTCATCGTTCTCACAAGTGACCCCGATGACATTGAACTCGTCGCATCACCCACCACGATTACTGCACTTCGAATCTGATCAAGCGTTACAAACCCATGCGCTTTGTGACGCCATGATCGCGGCCGGCGGTGTAGCCACCATCAACAGCAATCGTTTGTCCCGTAACAAACGACGCGTCAGGAGAAGCCAAGAATGCAGCAACTGCAGCGATTTCCGACGGGCGTCCAAGCCGACGGAGCTTGTGCTCCTCTTTGATCTCCTGGAGCATCTCGTCCATCTCGGGATCACCGAGTCCGCGCAGCATCGGCGTGTCGATGAATCCGGGACAGATCGAGTTCACTCGGATTCCCTGGCGGCCATAGTCGATCGCCATGTTCTTGGTGAGAATCGCCACGCCACCCTTCGACGCGTTGTACGAACTTCCGCCGGCAGTTCCTTCGAGTCCTTCAACGCTGGCGACGGTGATGACGCTCCCCCGCTCTCCGTCGATTGGCTCCTGCGCCAGCATCTTGGTGATGACGTGTTTGCATGTCGTGAACGTGCCGGTGAGGTTGATATCGAGTGTGCGTGTGAATGTTGCAACGTCGACAAGATGCACCGGACCGCCCGCGGGAATTCCGGCAAAGGTGCACACAACGTCGATACGGCCGGTGAGTTTCGAGGCCTCTTCGACCCATGCCGCGATTGCTGATTCGTCAGTCACATCGACATGGGTGAATGTGGTCGGATGCACTGCACCATCAACGGGCGGCTGTACGTCGGAACCAACGACGATCGCGCCTTCAGCCAGAAAGCGTTCGACTGTTGCGGCGCCAAGACCTGAAGATGAACCAGTGACCAACACGACCTTGCCGTCGAAACGACCCATGACTTCCCCCAACGTTCGAGTGACCACACTGTGCGGTCGAATGATGTGCGCAACATAGCGTGACAAAGCAAAGGGCCCCCGCCGAAGCGAGGGTCCTTCCCGAATTTCAGTTCTGATGTCGCCCGAAACGGAGGAACTCAGACCTGCTGGATCTTGATTTCGATGTCGACACCAGCCGGGAGGTCAAGACGCTGGAGCGAATCGACCGTCTTCGGGGTGGGATCAACGATGTCAAGGAGACGCTTGTGGATGCGCATCTCAAAGTGCTCGCGTGAGTCTTTATCCTTGAAGGGACCGCGAATGACGGTGTAGCGATGCTTCTCGGTAGGAAGCGGCACCGGTCCACGAACCGTTGCACTCGTGCGGATGACGGTTTCCACGATCTTCTTCGTCGACTGGTCGACGATCTCGTGGTCATACGCCTTCAGGCGAATGCGAATCTTCTGCTTGTCAGCCATGTTCAGTTTCGACCGATCACTTAAGGATCTTGGTGACGCGGCCGGCGCCGACGGTACGGCCACCTTCACGGATGGCGAAGCGCAAGCCCTCTTCCATCGCGATGGGGTGGATCAGTTCAACAGTCATCTCGGTGTTATCACCCGGGATACACATTTCCGTGCCCGCCGGAAGCGAAATCTGACCAGTCACATCAGTCGTACGGAAATAGAACTGCGGACGGTAGTTCGTGAAGAACGGCTTATGACGACCGCCTTCTTCCTTGGTCAGAACATAGGTCTGAGCCTCGAACTCGGTATGAGGAGTAATGGAACCAGGCTTCGCGAGCACCTGACCACGCTCAACATCTTCCTTCTTCGTTCCACGAAGAAGCGCACCAATGTTGTCTCCCGCACGACCCTCATCAAGAAGCTTGCGGAACATCTCAACACCAGTACACGTCGTCTTCTGCGTCGCCTTAATACCAACGATCTCAATTTCATCACCGGTATGAACAATGCCCTGTTCCACACGACCAGTCACAACCGTGCCACGACCAGTGATCGTGAACACATCTTCAATCGGCATAAGGAACGGCTTGTCAGTGTCACGCTCAGGCTGAGGAATGAACTCATCAACAGCAGCCATCAACTCAAGAATCTGAGCAGTCGCTGTCGGATCACCCTCAAGGGCCTTCAACGCAGAAACCTTGATAACCGGAACATCATCACCCGGGAACTCATACTCATTCAGAAGCTCACGAACCTCAAGCTCCACAAGATCAAGAAGTTCCTCATCATCGACCATGTCGACCTTATTCAGAGCAACAACCAACGACGGCACACCAACCTGGCGGGCAAGAAGAACATGCTCACGAGTCTGAGGCATCGGACCATCAGCAGCCGAAACCACCAAAATCGCACCATCAACCTGAGCAGCACCAGTGATCATGTTCTTGATGTAATCAGCATGACCCGGCATATCAACATGCGCGTAATGACGATTCGCAGTCTCATACTCAACATGAGAAATATTGATCGTGATACCACGCTCACGCTCTTCCGGCGCCTTATCAATATTCGCAAACTCAGTAAACGAATTATTCGTCGGATCCGCATCAGCCAACACCTTCGTGATCGCCGCGGTCAACGTGGTCTTACCATGATCGATATGACCCATCGTGCCCACATTCGCGTGGGGCTTGGTCCGCTCGAACTTCTCGCGTGCCATTGCTTTCTCCTGTGTCGTTGTGCCCTGCGGCGATTGCTATGAATTGGAAAGGTGCGGTTGCTACTAGAGAACTTCGAAATCATTCACCGCGGAGGCGGGTAACGATTTCTTCCTGAACGTTCGACGGCATTTGCTGATAGGAGTCGAACTGCATGGTGTACGTGGCTCGACCCTGGGTGCGTGAACGAAGGTCAGTAGCGTAACCGAACATCTCCGAGAGGGGTACCTGCGCACGAATGATCTGCGAGTTGCCCTTCTGCTCCATACCGCCGAGCTTGCCGCGACGGCTGGAAAGATCGCCCATGACGTCGCCCATGTAGTCGTCGGGAGTCGAAACTTCGACGTTCATGATCGGTTCGAGCAAGCACGGCTTGGCCTTACGTGCAGCTTCCTTAAACGCCATAGTTCCGGCGATCTTGAAGGCCATTTCCGAAGAGTCAACGTCGTGGTACTTGCCATCGGTGAGGATCGCTCGCACGTCGACAGTCGGGTATCCGGCAAGAACGCCAGCCGAAAGTGCCTGCTGAATGCCGGCATCAACTGATGGGATGTATTCCTTCGGGATACGGCCGCCACTGATCTTGTCGAGGAATTCGTAACCGCCACCAGGGCCGGTGTTCTCGAGCGTGATGGTGACTTCGGCGTACTGACCCGAACCACCCGACTGCTTCTTATGGGTGTAGGTCGAGTTTTCGACGGTCTGAGTGATGGTCTCGCGGTAGGCCACCTGTGGCTTACCAACCGTGGCATCGACCTTGAACTCACGGAGCATGCGGTCGACCAGCACCTCAAGGTGCAATTCGCCCATGCCGGAGATGACGGTCTGTGCCGTGTCTTCGTCGGTACGCACCTGGAAGGTGGGATCTTCCTCGGCAAGCGAGAAGAGCGCTTTCGACATCTTGTCCTGATCGGCCTTGGTCTTGGGTTCGACCGCCACGTGGATAACGGGCTCGGGGAAGATCAGCTCTTCGAGCACCAGCGGAGCTGACGGATCGCACAGCGTGTCGCCGGTCTTGGTGTTCTTGAAGCCGATACCGGCAACGATGTCGCCAGCGAATGCAGTGTCGAGATCCTGACGATCATTTGCATGCATTTCGAGCAAGCGACCGATGCGCTCCTTCGACTGTGTACGAGCGTTCATCACCTGGCCACCCTTTTCAAGGGAGCCGCTGTACACGCGGAAGTAGGTGAGTTTGCCGACGTGCGGGTCGGTCATGATCTTGAATGCAAGAGCAGCGAACGGCGCGGTGTCTGAAGGCGGGCGCTCGAGGTCCTGATCGCCCTTCAGGCTGGTTCCGGTTACCGGCGGGAGGTCGATCGGCGACGGAAGGTAGAACACGACGGCGTCGAGAAGCGGCTGCACGCCCTTGTTCTTGAATGCGGTGCCGTTGAGAACGGGAATGATGTCGCCAGCGATGGTCGCCTTGCGGATCGCGGCGCGCAATTCATCGACAGAGATCTCTTCTTCACCGATGAACTTTTCGAGCAGTACTTCATCGACGGAAGCGACGGTTTCGATGAGGTCGGCACGGTAGGCCTCGGCATCGTCTTTCATGTCAGCGGGGATCTCTTGGACCTCCCACGTGGCACCGAGTTCTTCGTCGAGCCAGACGAGTGCGTCCATGGTGACGAGGTCGACAACGCCCTTGTAGTTGCCTTCCGCACCGATTGGCAGCTGCAGTACCGCGGTGTTGGCTTCGAGGCGGTCCTTGATGGAATCAAGCGCGGCGTAGAAGTCGGCACCCAAACGATCCATCTTGTTTACGAAGCAGATGCGAGGAACGTTGTACTTGTTTGCCTGACGCCACACTGTTTCGGTCTGCGGTTCGACACCGGCAACACCGTCGAACACAGCAACGGCACCATCGAGCACACGAAGTGAACGCTCGACCTCGACGGTGAAGTCGACGTGACCGGGGGTGTCGATGATGTTGATGCGATGGTCTTCCCAAAAGCACGTGGTCGCAGCAGAGGTGATGGTGATGCCGCGCTCTTGTTCCTGAACCATCCAGTCCATGGTGGCGCCACCGTCGTGAACCTCACCGATCTTGTAGTTCTTACCGGTGTAATAGAGGATTCGCTCGGTCGTGGTGGTCTTACCCGCATCGATGTGGGCCATGATGCCGATGTTGCGGGTCTTATCAAGAGGATGCGGGCGGGATGCCATCGTCAGGTCCTGTCGTGTGACTGGCGGTCAGGGAAATTGTGAAGGAACGAAGTGGGGGGAACGAGTTGTTTCGCGACGACGCCCCGCACACGGCGGGGCGTCGGCATGAACCAACGTGGTGCTTACCAGCGGTAGTGAGCGAAGGCCTTGTTGGATTCAGCCATCTTGTAGAGATCTTCACGACGCTTGATTGATGCGCCAACGCCGTTGGCGGCATCCATCAGTTCGTTCGCAAGACGCTCGGCCATCGTGCGCTCACGGCGCTGACGCGAATATCCGACGATCCAACGAATGGCGAGCGTGTTGGCACGACGAGGGCGAACCTCAACCGGTACCTGATAGGTAGCGCCACCAACACGACGGCTACGAACCTCAAGCTGCGGCTTCACGTTGTCGACTGCACGCTTCAGCGTGGACAACGGTTCAGAACCGGTCTTGGCTTCGATCATGGTGAGTGCTTCGTACACGATGCGCTCGGCGGTCGAGCGCTTGCCGCGCTGGAGGACCTTATTGACGAGCTGCGTTACGACGACCGACCGATAAATCGGATCGGGCATAAGTTCGCGGCGCGGTGCGGGACCCTTACGAGGCATATCAGCTTTCCTTCTTGGCGCCGTAACGGCTACGGGCCTGCTTGCGATCGCGCACACCCGAGGTATCGAGGGTGCCGCGGATGATCTTGTAACGCACACCCGGAAGATCCTTCACACGACCACCACGCACGAGCACGATGCTGTGCTCCTGGAGGTTGTGTCCTTCACCGGGAATGTACGCAGTGACTTCCATGCCCGATGAAAGACGAACACGAGCAACCTTGCGGAGTGCAGAGTTCGGCTTCTTCGGCGTGGTCGTGTAGACGCGCGTGCACACGCCCCGTCGCTGCGGAGCGCCCTTGAGGGCCGGGGTCTTGCCCTTTGCGGGCTTCGACTGACGGCCCTTACGGACCAACTGCTGAATGGTGGGCACAGCGAACCTTTCTGGCGTTCGTATCGCAACGGGGACCGGCCCCGAAGCGGAGGGCAAGGTTAGGGGGGTCAGCCCGATCTGAGCAAACCCCCCGTCACCGGGACTTCTTAGGACTCTTCGGCTGCGTCACTCTCGTGAGTGATATCGGCCTCAGAAGCTGCGGCTGTAACTGGGAGATCGATCACCTGGGCATCGGGGAGTTCTTCCCCGGCTTCGGCCAGATCTCCAGCACCGGCAACCATCTCGGCGGCCATGGCAGCCTCGGCGGCGGCATCGGCCAGTGCAGCCAATTCGTCCAGATCAACTGGGGCTGGGGTGATGACATCGCCGGCCATGCGCTCGGCGAGGAGATCGGCGAGATCGCCGCCCTCTTCGTCGTCGCCTGATGACCAGAACTCCATCGGCTGATACTCAGGCGCTGCGGTGGAAATGTCTCGGTACTTCGACATTCCGGTACCCGCAGGGATGAGCTTGCCGATGATGATGTTCTCCTTGAGGCCGAGCAGCGAGTCCGAACGGGACTCGATGGCAGCTTCGGTGAGCACCCGAGTGGTCTCTTGGAAAGAGGCCGCCGACAACCATGAATCGGTAGCGAGCGACGCCTTGGTGATACCCATGATCTCGGGGCGACCCTCGGCGGGTTGCTTGCCTTCCATCACGAGTGCACGGCTGGCATCTCGGTACACCTTTGAATCGACGCGCTCGCCGGGAAGGAAATCGGATTCGCCCGCTTCTTGCACGGTGATCTTGCGCGTCATTTGACGAACGATGAGTTCGATGTGCTTATCGTGGATCGGCACGCCCTGATCGCGGTACACCTTCTGCACCTCGGTCACAAGGTACTGCTGGGTTTCCTGCACACCCTTGATCTCGATGAGTTCCTTGGGATCGCGAGGACCGTCGACGATGGGATCGCCAGCGGCGATTTCCTGACCATCGGTGACCTCGAGACGAGCAAGACCAGAAACGATGTAGGCCTCTTCGGTGCCATCGTCGGCAATGACCGTGATGACACGACCCTTCCCTTCGTCCTCACCAATCCGCACGACTCCACTGATGCGCGAGAGCGTCGCTTTGCCCTTCGGGCTGCGAGCTTCGAACAATTCAACAACGCGCGGCAGACCGCCGGCGAGGTCGGTACCGGCGACGCCGCCAGTGTGGAAGGTACGCATGGTGAGCTGGGTACCAGGCTCGCCGATCGACTGTGCTGCGATGACACCGACGGCCTCGCCAACCTCGATCAACTTGCCAGTGGCCAGCGAAAGTCCGTAGCACGCTGCCGACACCCCGAGATCGGAATCATCAGTGAGAGGCGACAACACGCGGACGCGGGTGACCTGCTGATCATCACGAAGGAGCGCGACTTCGTCGTCGCCGAGGACAGTGCCCTTGGCAAGGACGGTGCCGTCCGACAGCGTGACATCGTCGGCGAGCGTTCGGCTGTAGAGACGAGTCTCGAGCCACGCCCGCTTGCCAGGACGATCAGCTTCGATGTCCTCGATCCAGATGCCGCGAACCGGTCCACCAGATGCAAACGGGTCCTCATCGTTGATGATGAGTTCCTGGGCAACGTCGACGAGACGACGGGTGAGATAGCCCGAGTCAGCGGTACGAAGTGCGGTATCGACCAGACCCTTACGTGCACCGGGAGTAGAGATGAAGTACTCAAGCATCGTGAGGCCTTCACGGAAGTTCGACTTGATCGGACGAGGAATCATGTCGCCGCGAGGGTTCGCCACAAGACCGCGCATACCTGCGATCTGGCGAACCTGCATCATGTTTCCTCGTGCACCCGAACCGACCATCATGTCGATCGGGTTGAACTTGTCTTCCTTCAGGCTGGCTTCCATGGCAACACGAACTTCGTCGGTTGCTGTGGTCCAGATCTCAACTTCCTTCTGACGACGCTCACCATCGGTGATGATGCCGCGACGGAACTGGGTCTCGACCTTTTCTGCTTCCTTCTCGTGACGGTCCAGGATCTCCTTCTTGACTGCAGGAGTCTTGACATCCTCAATCGAGATGGTGAGACCAGACTTGGTTGCGTAGCGGTAGCAAAGATCCTTAATGCGATCGAGGCTCGACGCCACATCGGCCTTGTCGTAGTTGTGAGCCAGATCATCAACGATTCGACCCATGGCCTTCTTGTCGATTCGCGCGTTCTGGAATTCAAAACCCTTCGGCAAGGTCGTGTTGAAGAAGATGCGACCGGCAGTGGTGGTTCGGTAGGTCTTGCGCCCAGCCTCTTCACCCATGACGTGATCAGGATGGCGATACTGAATCAGAGAATGCAGATCAATATCTTTTGCTTCGTAGGCCCGCTCGATCTCTTCGAGATTCCGGAAGACACGACCTTCACCAGGACCGTTGTCGACCTCTTCGGTCAGGTAGTACGCACCAATGATCATGTCCTGCGTCGGGGTGACGAGGGGACGACCATCAGCCGGCGACAAAATGTTGTTGGCCGACAGCATGAGCACGCGGGCTTCGGCCTGCGCTTCCGCCGAAAGCGGAAGGTGGACCGCCATCTGATCACCGTCGAAGTCAGCGTTGAACGCTGCGCACACGAGCGGGTGAATCTGGATGGCCTTGCCCTCGACGAGCACTGGCTCAAAGGCTTGGATGCCAAGACGATGCAACGTAGGAGCACGGTTCAACATGACCGGATGTTCCTTGATGACATCTTCAAGAACGTCCCACACCTGCGGACGACGACGCTCAACCATCCGCTTGGCGGACTTGATGTTCTGCGCCAGTTCGGTGTCGACAAGCTTCTTCATGACAAACGGCTTGAACAGTTCCAACGCCATGAGCTTCGGCAAACCGCACTGATGCAGCTTGAGCGTCGGGCCGACCACGATGACCGAACGGCCTGAGTAGTCGACGCGCTTGCCGAGAAGGTTCTGACGGAAACGACCCTGCTTACCCTTGAGCATGTCCGACAGTGACTTGAGCGGACGGTTGCCCGGACCGGTCACCGGTCGACCACGACGACCGTTGTCGAACAACGCGTCGACGGCCTCTTGGAGCATGCGCTTTTCGTTGTTCACGATGATCTCAGGAGCACCAAGATCAAGGAGTCGCTTCAGACGGTTGTTACGGTTGATCACACGGCGGTAGAGGTCGTTGAGATCAGAGGTCGCGAAGCGGCCGCCATCGAGCTGCACCATCGGGCGAAGTTCGGGCGGAATCACCGGGACGACATCGAGGATCATGGCGCGCGGATCGTTGATCCGACGGCCGTTCTCGTCGCGACGGTTGAAGGCCGTGACAATTTTCAGACGCTTGATGGCCTTCTGCTTGCGCTGGGCCGAAAGCGGCTTCTGACCCTCGGCGGGATCGATCTGCTCACGCAGACGAATCTCGTCGGCATCAAGGTCGATGCGGTTGATCATGTTGGCGATGGCTTCTGCACCCATGCCACCCTCGAAGTATTCGCCGTAGCGATCTTCGAGTTCACGCCAGAGCATCTCGTCCTCAATGATCTTGCGAGCAAAGAGTGACTTGAATTCGTCGAACGCACGCTCGACGAGATCGCGCTCCATGTCGTAGCGCTCACGAATGGACTGAAGATCCTTGTCGGCGGCGCGTTGACGGGCCTTGATGTCGGCGTCCTTCGCACCTTCCTTCTCGAGACCCTTGACCTCGTCTTCGAGATCCTTGTGACGGCGATCAAGTTCAAGACGGAGGTCTTTCTCGATCAGGTCCTTTTCGGCGAGCATGTCCTGCTCAAGTGCCTCGAGGTCCGCGTGACGACGCTCATCGTCGACCCACGTAACCAGGTTGGCCGCGAAGTAGATGACCTTTTCGAGCTGCTTGGCCTTGATTTCTTCACGGGCTTCAGTGCCCATGAGGAGATACGCCAACCATGACCGAGTGCCGCGTAGGTACCAGATGTGAACAACCGGAGCGGCGAGTTCGATGTGACCCATGCGCTCGCGTCGGACCTTCGAACGGGTGACTTCAACGCCACAACGCTCGCAAATGATGCCCTTGAAACGGACACGCTTGTACTTACCGCAGTAGCACTCCCAGTCCTTCTGCGGGCCGAAGATCTTCTCGCAGAACAAGCCGTCTTTTTCGGGCTTGAGCGTGCGGTAGTTGATGGTCTCCGGCTTCTTGACCTCGCCGTTCGACCACGTACGGATGGAATCCGCGGTGGCAAGACCGATACGAAGTTGATCAAATGTGTTGACGTCAAGCATTGCCATGACTTCAGCCCCTCTCTGCCTGGCGGCGGGCATCTTCTTCATCACTGCCGCGTTCCGGACGTGAGAGATCGATGCCGAGTTCTTCGGCGGTACGGAAAATGTCTTCGTCGAGCTCACGCATCTCGATCTCGGCGCCAGAGGTGTTGAGGACCTCAACGTTGAGACAAAGTGCCTGCATTTCCTTGATGAGAACCTTGAAGCTCTCGGGGATGCCGGGCTCAGGAATGTTTTCTCCCTTGACGATGGCCTCGTACACCTTCACGCGGCCAAGAACATCGTCGGACTTAATGGTGAGAAGTTCCTGCAGACAGTACGCAGCGCCATACGCCTCGAGTGCCCACACCTCCATCTCACCGAATCGCTGACCACCGAACTGCGCCTTACCACCCAGCGGCTGCTGAGTGATCATGGAGTACGGGCCAGTCGAACGAGCGTGAATCTTGTCGTCGACCAAATGCGCGAGTTTGAGGATGTAAACGACACCGACGGTGATCGGGTTGTCGTACTCCTCGCCGGTGCGGCCGTTGAAAAGCGGGATCTTTCCGTTGTCCTGCATCATGCGACCGTTGTCGCCGTAACGGGGATCGGTTGCTTCGGGATGCAGATTCTGGAAGATCGACTTGATGGTCGGGTGCTTGCCTGCGCCCTCGAGTTCATCCCAGTGAGCACCGTCGAAGACGGGCGTGGCGATAAGCGTGGCCGGAGGCGTCACCGGGCGGGTCTTCTTCTCGGTGCCTCGCACCGCTTCCTGACCAACCGACTCGCCGTTGACGGTCCAGCCATAGCGAGCGGCGTAACCAAGATGCGCTTCGAGCACCTGGCCGACGTTCATTCGGGACGGAACACCGAGCGGGTTAAGGATGATGTCGACAGCAGTGCCATCGGCCATGAAGGGCATGTCCTCGAGGGGAAGGATCCTGGAGATAACACCCTTGTTGCCATGACGACCGGCGAGTTTGTCGCCCACGCTGATCTTGCGCTTCTGAGCGACATACACACGGACGAGTTGGTTGACACCCGGGGGAAGTTCGTGACCGTCGTCGCGGCTGAACACCTTGACGTCGATGACCTTGCCCTTTTCGCCGTGCGGAACCTTGAGTGAGGTGTCGCGAACTTCGCGAGCCTTCTCACCGAAGATGGCACGAAGGAGACGCTCTTCAGGAGTGAGTTCGGTCTCGCCCTTCGGGGTGACCTTGCCCACAAGAACATCGCCAGCCGAAACCTCGGCACCGACACGGATGATGCCGCGCTCGTCGAGGTCGGCGAGGATTTCGTCCGAAAGATTTGGAATGTCTCGCGTGATTTCTTCCGGACCTAGTTTGGTGTCGCGAGCATCGATCTCGTGTTCCTTGATGTGGATCGACGTAAGAACGTCGTCCTTCACCAAGCGCTCAGAGAGGATGATGGCGTCTTCGAAGTTGTAGCCCTCCCATGGCATGAAGGCCACGACAAGGTTCTTTCCGAGAGCGAGTTCGCCGTTATCAGTCGACGGGCCGTGAGCGAGGATGTCGCCCTTCTTGATGACCTGACCCTGAGCGACAATCGGCTTCTGGTTGATGCAGGTGTCTTGGTTCGAGCGCTCGAACTTGAGCAGTCGATATACGACCCGGCCCTGGGTCTTGTACTGCACCGTGATGGCGTTGCCATCGACCTCGGTGATGGTGCCGTCATCATCAGCGATGATCATGTCGGCAGCATCGCGAGCAGCGCGTGACTCGATGCCAGTACCGATGTACGGAGCTTCCGCACGCAGCAACGGCACTGCCTGACGCTGCATGTTGGCGCCCATGAGCGCGCGGTTTGCATCGTCGTGTTCGAGGAAGGGAATGAGTGCCGTTGCGACTGAAACGATCTGCTTGGGCGAAACGTCCATGAGCTGAACTTCAGCGGGAGCAACGTTTGAAATTTCGGTGGTTGCACCGAAGAAGACGTCACGTTCGAGCATGAGCTTCAGTTCACCAAGCGTTGCCGCCTGCGGTGAACGACGCACAAGAACACGATCGGCCCTGAACGTGCCATCGGGGTTGAGCGGCGCGTTCGCCTGCGCGACGACGTATTCCTCTTCCTCATCGGCTGCGAGGTAGACGATTTCATCGGTGACTCGACCGTTCACGACCTTGCGGTACGGCGACTCGATGAAACCAAACGCGTTCACGCGAGCGAAGGTTGCCAGCGCACCGATGAGACCGATGTTCGGACCTTCAGGAGTCTCGATCGGACACATACGGCCGTAATGGCTGAAGTGAACGTCGCGAACTTCGAAGCCCGCACGCTCACGCGACAAACCGCCTGGGCCGAGCGCCGAAAGACGACGACGGTGGGTAAGTCCAGAAAGCGGGTTGACCTGATCCATGAACTGCGACAGCTGCGAGGTTCCGAAGAACTCCTTGATCGACGCAACGACCGGACGAATGTTGATGAGGGTCTGCGGCGTGATGGCCTCGACGTCCTGGGTGGTCATGCGCTCACGCACGACACGTTCCATACGTGACAGACCGATGCGGACCTGATTCTGGATGAGTTCACCGACCGAACGGATACGACGGTTGGCGAAATGGTCCTGATCGTCGAGTCGGTAACCCGGCTCGGCGTTTACAAGATTCAGCAGGTAGGTCGTGGCGGCAAGAACTTCAGACGGCGTAAGCACCGACTGATCGAGTTCGGGACGCTCAACCTTGATGTTGAACAGTTTCTCGATCTTGTCGAGTTCCGGTCCAAGTTTGCGGTTGAGCTTGTAGCGACCAACACGTGAAAGGTCGTAGCGACGGTTCTCGAAGAACGCGTTACGGAAGTAGGCCTTGGCTGAATCGACCGACGGCGGTTCGCCCGGACGAGCACGCTTATAGATCTCGACCAGCGCTTCATCTTGTGTCGGCGCGAGGTCGCGATCTTTTTCCCACTGACCTTCAAGGAAATCGAAGTGACGCACGAAACGATCGAGGAAGCCCGGGAAGTTTTCTTCGTCGTATCCGAGTGCACGAAGGAGGACGAAAAGGCTGAGACGACGCTTGCGGGCAACACGTGCACCGGCAGTGACGTCCTTACCGGGCTTTTGCTCGACGTCGAACTCGATCCACTCACCGCGGTAGGGGTGAATGGTGCCAGTGACGAGCTGATGCTTCTGGAGGTTACGAAGACGGAAACGCTCACCGGGCTGGAAGATGACACCGGGCGAACGGACGAGCTGCGAAACAACAACACGCTCGGTGCCGTTGATAACAAACGTGCCCTTGTCGGTCATCATCGGGAAGTCGCCCATGAACACGGTTTGTTCTTTGATTTCCCCGGTTGACGCGTTCATGAAACGCGCACGCACGAAGATCGGCGCAGAGAAGGTCATGTCCTTCTCTTTGCACTCCTCCACCGTGAACTTGGGCGGCGGACGCAGATCTTCATCTTCAGGATCGAATTCGAGTTCGAGCTGAAGCGTTTCGGTGAAGTCCTTGATCGGACTGATGTCGCGGAAGGTTTCCGCGAGACCAGTGTGAAGGAACCATTCGAAAGATTCGCGTTGGATCGCGATCAGATCGGGAAGGTCAAGAACTTCGTCGAGATTCGCGAACGAATAACGGTCACGGACGGTCGGACGAGCAGACAAGGAAAGCTCCTCGGTGAAGGAATGGCGTGACGCACTGCACGAACCGGGGTGAACCGGACCCGGGCGCGTCGCAACGTCGGAGACGGTTCGAGGCGGCCCGGAGCGCAGCAGGGCGGACCATGGATCCTAGGGGCAGGACGCGAGGAAGAGCAACCCTGGAATTCCGGCCGTTTCGGCGAATTCAGGCGCTCACTCGGGGGATCATCCACTCCTGCCCCGTTTGAATTGCGCGGAAACCTAGACCCCTCCCCCGCCCGGGTCAAGCATCTCTCCCCTGCGACGCCCCGTCGACTCCCCATGACGACCCGAAAAACGACACTGGCCCGCCCCGAAGGGCGGGCCAGCACACACGCCTGACGGCGAGTATCGAACCGAATTACTTGAGTTCGACAGAAGCGCCGGCACCCTCGAGGGCGGCCTTTGCCTTCTCTGCGTCTTCCTTCGAGGCGTTCTCGAGGACGGTCTGGGGGGCGCCGTCCACAAGATCCTTGGCCTCCTTGAGACCAAGATTCGTCAGTGCACGCACCTCCTTGATGACCTGGATCTTCTTGTCGCCAGCGCCAGTGAGAACGACGTCAAATTCGTCCTTCTCGGCAGCGGCTTCGCCGCCACCTGCACCAGCAACCGGAGCTGCCGCAACTGCCACCGGAGCAGCAGCCGAAACGCCGAACTTCTCTTCGAAGTCCTTGAGTAGTTCACTGAGTTCGAGGACCGACATACCGGCGATCGCGTCGAGGATTTCTTCCTTGGTTGCCATTTTCAGCTCTCCTGGGTGTCACCCTCGGCATCAGCCGGGGCAGCGTCGTTGGATTCGGCGGTGGCATCAGCCACGGCCTCGGGTGATTCGGTGGTGTCATCGGCTGCGGGAGCCTCGGCCTCTGCCTCAGCAGCGGCCTCTGGTGCGGCGGTCTCTTCGACAGCAGGTTCGTCGGCCGGGGTCTCGATGACCTCGGGTGCTCCGCCCTGCTTTTCGATGAGTGCTGCCAGTCCGTAGGCGAAATCGCGAGGAAGTGCCTGCAGAAGTCCAGCGAACTGCACCATCGGGGCAGCAATGAGGCCAGCCAGCATGGCCAGCAGTTCCTCACGCGGTGCCACGTCGGCAAGTGCCTTGGCATCGGCCTCAGAGAGCAACTTGTCTCCGAGAACTCCGCCCTTCACCACCAGGTTGGGATTGCCCTTCGCGAATTCACGCAGGGCCTTTGCGACGGCAACGGGGTCTCCGGTGCCGCCAGCGGGAACGAAGGCGATGGCCGTCGGTCCAGTCAGGTGTTCGTCAAGATCAAGACCAAGTTCGTTCGTCGCACGACGCACGAGCGTGTTCTTGTAGACCTTGTAGTCACCACCGGCTGCACGAAGTGCCGCTCGAAGCTCGGCCAGTCCACTGACGTTGATTCCGCGGTACTCGGTGAGCAGGACGGCTTCGGCATCGGTGAAGCGCTTACGCACCTCATCGACCACGGCCACCTTTTCCGGTCTCGGGTTTTCCATCGCACCTCCTCTCATCTGGTGTGTCTCTTCCGGATCGCCGGCGCTGGGCGCCGGTTCACCGCTGGGCTGGCGTCGACCGGAAGAACCGATCGGCGCCGGGTTGCCACGCTGGTGATTCCCGGCCCGGATGGGCTGAAAAAAACACAACGGGGCGTCCGCCGCGTAGCGCGAGAACGCCCCGAAAGTCGGAGGTTCACCTCGTCAGGTGGGTTCCGAGGAACCTGTTACACCCCGAAGGGCACCGGATGTCTGCGGCGAGCGGATTCAATTGCCATCGCGAGCGGACTCTCGATGGGTGTTCCCGAAGGAACGGACTGAGGACTGTAGTGGTGGGCTCGCCACGCTGGCCAGCCCGCTCACTGCGAACGACTTAGACCTCGTCGAGGACGAGCATGCGCTGGGGGTCAAGCTTGACACCCGGGCCCATGGTCGAAGACAGCGAGACCTTCTTGAAATAGCGACCTTTGGCCGAGGAAGGCTTGGCCTTCTCGAGTTCTTCGAGCACGGCGCGGAGGTTGGCCAGAAGGGCGGAACCCTCAAAGGAGACCTTGCCGATCGGGACATGCACATTGCCCTGACGGTCGGTGCGGTACTCGACCTTTCCACCCTTGAAGTCAGCGACGGCCTTGCCCACATCGGGGGTGACGGTGCCGGTCTTGGGATTAGGCATAAGGCCGCGCGGGCCAAGTTGACGGCCCAACTTGCCGACCTGAGGCATGAGGTCAGGAGTGGCGATGACGAGATCGAAATCCATCATTCCGCCTTCAACCTCGGCGAGGAGTTCCTCGGCGCCAACAAATTCCGCTCCGGCATCGCGAGCGGCCTGAGCAGCATCGCCCGAGGCGAATACCGCGATACGGACATCGGTGCCGGTTCCCGAAGGAAGTCCAACGGTGCCGCGAATCATCTGGTCGGCCTTACGAGGATCGACACCAAGGCGAACCGAAAGTTCGACGGTCTCGTCGAACTTCGCAGTGGCCATGGACTTGACCTTTTCGATCGCCTGAGCCGAGCCGAACTGAGCGGCTTTGTCGTAGGAGGCTGATGCTGTCTTGTACTTCTTACCGTGCTGTGCCATTTCGGCTCCCTCGGGTCAGGCACCTAAGTGCAAACGATTCACCTGCCGGGCGAGGTCGTCCTCGGCATGGTGGGTCCGCAGGTGCGGACCGGAACTGCGATTAGCGAACTTCGATGCCCATAGAGCGGGCGGTACCGGCGACCTGGAGGCGTGCAGCCTCAATATCGTTGGCGTTGAGATCGACCATTTTGACCTGAGCGATCTCGGTGACCTGCGCGTCGGTGATGGAACCAGCGACGGCCTTCGACGGAGTCTGCGAGCCCTTCGCCAGCCCAGCGGCCTGCTTGATAAGCACAGAGGTCGGAGGGGTCTTGAGAACGAACGTGAAACTGCGATCTTCAAAGATCGTGATTTCCACGGGCACGATGGTGCCCTTCTGTGCCTCGGTCTTCGCGTTGTATTCCTTGCAGAAATCCATGATCGCGACGCCATGCGGGCCGAGCGCGGTACCAACGGGCGGGGCCGGGTTGGCTCCACCTGCGGGGATCTGGATTTTCACAACGGCCGAAACCTTCTTCTTGGCCATGATTGCGACTCGCTTCTTTTCTTTCGTTCCTGCGCCCAGCGGGCGGCAGGAGATTCTGACGGTTCGATACCGACTCTGACAATTCCTCCGGCCGAGACCGGTGATTCCTACAGCTTGGCGACCTGTGAGAACTCAAGTTCCACGGGCGTCTCACGTCCGAAGATGTTGACCAGCACCTTGACCTTGAGCTGATCCTCATTGATCTCGACGACCTCGCCGGAGAAGTCGGCGAACGGACCTTCCTTGACACGAACGGTCTCGCCCTCCTCGTACTCGAGGCGAGGCTTACCGCGCTTGGTGGTGACTTCTTCAGAGTCATCCGGGACGGTGAGGAAGTTTTCGACATCACGGCGAGGCAGTGGCGAAGGCTTGGCTCCCTGACCCACGAAACCAGTGATTCCTGGTGTGTTGCGGATGACGTACCAAGAGTCGTCGGTCATATCGCACCGAACGAGGAGGTAACCGGGGAAGACCTTCTTCTGAACGACCTGCTTCTTGCCGTTCTTGAACTCGACGACGTCCTCCATAGGGATGACGCATTCATGGATGCTTTCTTCCATGTTCATCGACTGGGTACGGGCTTCGAGGTTTTGCTTGACCTTCTTTTCGTAGCCCGACTGCGTATGAACGACATACCAGCGACCGGGACGATCGAAAGGACTTTGCGGACGCGGACGCGACTGCTCGAGCAGTTCGTCGGTGTCGATCACGTCAAGCTCGATATCGAGGTCGGTGTCGATCACGGTGTCGATCACAGTGTCGATCACGGTGTCGATCACTTCGATATCGCCCGCGTCATCGATAACGATGTCGATCTCTTCGGTGATCACTTCAACAATCACGTCGGAGTCCGATGCTTCGATCGCATCGTTCGAGAAATTGGAATCGTCGTTCATGGTCATCAGGTGTTGAACAGTTTCAGGACGGCCTCGGAGAACACCCAATCGATCCCGAAGATCAAAAGAGTGAAAAAGATGAGGGTGATGATGGTGATAAGGGAGTAATTGATGGTCTCGGAACGGGTGGGCCAGGCCACCTTGCGCAGTTCCGACCGAACTTCACGAGCGAACTCGACCGGACCGGTCCGCTCCCTTGTGCGTTGTTGGTTGCCACGACGGGCGCGAATGGGTTCGCCATCGGGGCCAAGTTCACCCTGACGCTGCAACATTCGTTTTTGTTCTCTGTTGAGAGCCATCGAGACACTTCCAGTACGTTTCGCGTCAACCGCAACGCGGATGTTTTGAGCAGGGCAGGAGGGACTTGAACCCCCAACCGTCGGTGTTGGAGACCGGTGCTCTACCAATTGAGCTACTGCCCTAGGGCACTACGCCGGGCTTGAAAGGGTAGCAGCCGACGCGTTCGGCCAGACCCCTGCAGGTCCGAATGGGAAAGACTAGGCCTCCTCCCCCATCGGTTGCGAACCGGGATTTCTCTGAAGGTCTGCGCCCTCAGGCCGACCGGCGACGAGTCGCCAGAACCAGGACGCCTCCGACCCCAGCGGCAGTGGCCGCGGCCAACCCCACGATCGAGACCGCCCGGCGACCAGCGATCCGATGGCGTTCCCTTCGCTCGACCGCCGAATCGAGTCCCTCAAGGAGTTGGTCGAGAATCTCCGGATCGGCCGGTACCGGGAGATCCCTCAGACTGGCGAGAGCACGACGGAGTCGCCGAAATCGGGCCAAATCAGCCTGACACCGGAGGCACTCGGCAACATGCTCGGCGTCAGCGGTCGACAGGAGTTCGGGGTTCTCGACCAGATCGGGCATGAGTTCGGCGAGCCGATCACACGGCCGGGCGATCAATTTCGCCATCGGAACTCCCCTCTGCATGGGAACGCAAGAAGACATCGTCACGCAATCGGTGGCGGGCTCGGTGCAATCGGACCTTGGCTGCCGAGACCGAGATACCCAGTTCTGCGGCGATCACCTCGTGGGAAAGGTCGTAGATGTCCCGCAGCACAACGACCGCCCGCAACTTCGGCGGGAGTGCAGCCAACGCTTTCTGCACCGCATCACGGAGAGTCGCCGACTCAGAGCGACCGACGGGATCAACGCTCGGAGAAAGATCGTTGAGTTCTAGGTCGTCATCAAGTTCTTCGTGACGATGCCGGCGACGACGACCGAGATGCGTCGACGCGCAGTTTGCCGTGATGCGATAGAGCCACGTGGTAAATCTCGCATCGCCGCGGAAGCGACGAAGTCCACGGTAGGCCCGCAAGTAAGCCTCTTGACAGACATCGCGAGCATCCTCGGCATCGCCGGTGAGACGGAAGGCGAGCGCGTACGTACCAGACCACGTTCGGCGCACGAGCGCATCGAACGCGCTGCGATCTCCCGCTCGCGCTTCGGCGACCAGCACCGCCAGTTCAGAGTGCCCCGGACGCGCCACGTCGGTGACAGCCCGAAGGGCCACCACCGACGTCGACTCGACATGCACCGACGACGTGTCGTCGGTGTGCTTATTCAGCGGGTCTCCTTGTGTGCGGTATGCACACGATCCCACTTGCAGTACTTCATGAGCTCAATGCGCTCACGATCGTTGATCTTGTTCTTCTTCGTGATGTAGTTGCGACGCTTGCACACCTGGCATTCCAAGGTGACAGCAATTCGCTTGTCGTTGCGGGCCATAACGGCTGCTCCTACTTAAGGATCTTGGTGACGCGGCCGGCGCCGACGGTACGGCCACCTTCACGGATGGCGAAGCGCAAGCCCTCTTCCATCGCGATGGGGTGGATCAGTTCAACAGTCATCTCGGTGTTATCACCCGGGATACACATTTCCGTGCCCGCCGGAAGCGAAATCTGACCAGTCACATCAGTCGTACGGAAATAGAACTGCGGACGGTAGTTCGTGAAGAACGGCTTATGACGACCGCCTTCTTCCTTGGTCAGAACATAGGTCTGAGCCTCGAACTCGGTATGAGGAGTAATGGAACCAGGCTTCGCGAGCACCTGACCACGCTCAACATCTTCCTTCTTCGTTCCACGAAGAAGCGCACCAATGTTGTCTCCCGCACGACCCTCATCAAGAAGCTTGCGGAACATCTCAACACCAGTACACGTCGTCTTCTGCGTCGCCTTAATACCAACGATCTCAATTTCATCACCGGTATGAACAATGCCCTGTTCCACACGACCAGTCACAACCGTGCCACGACCAGTGATCGTGAACACATCTTCAATCGGCATAAGGAACGGCTTGTCAGTGTCACGCTCAGGCTGAGGAATGAACTCATCAACAGCAGCCATCAACTCAAGAATCTGAGCAGTCGCTGTCGGATCACCCTCAAGGGCCTTCAACGCAGAAACCTTGATAACCGGAACATCATCACCCGGGAACTCATACTCATTCAGAAGCTCACGAACCTCAAGCTCCACAAGATCAAGAAGTTCCTCATCATCGACCATGTCGACCTTATTCAGAGCAACAACCAACGACGGCACACCAACCTGGCGGGCAAGAAGAACATGCTCACGAGTCTGAGGCATCGGACCATCAGCAGCCGAAACCACCAAAATCGCACCATCAACCTGAGCAGCACCAGTGATCATGTTCTTGATGTAATCAGCATGACCCGGCATATCAACATGCGCGTAATGACGATTCGCAGTCTCATACTCAACATGAGAAATATTGATCGTGATACCACGCTCACGCTCTTCCGGCGCCTTATCAATATTCGCAAACTCAGTAAACGAATTATTCGTCGGATCCGCATCAGCCAACACCTTCGTGATCGCCGCGGTCAACGTGGTCTTACCATGATCGATATGACCCATCGTGCCCACATTCGCGTGGGGCTTGGTCCGCTCGAACTTCTCGCGTGCCATGGTTTTCTCCTGGTGCCTTTCGTGGCCATTGCCTGTTTTGGTACGACTGTCTCGGTACTTCGTGATTCTGGGTACTTGGTGATTCTGGGTACTTCGTGATTCTGGGTACTTCGTGATTCTGGGTACTTCGTGATTCTACGTACTTGGTAATTCCGGGTACTTCATGGTTCTAGGTACTTCGTACTGCGGTTCCTGCGATTTCGAAACATTGGTGCGATCCTGCGCTATCTGCACCGAGTGGGAACCGGATTCCCGATTGGTGTCGGCGGTCGGACTTGAACCGACGACCACTCGATTATGAGCCGAGTGCTCTGACCAGCTGAGCTACGCCGACATTTCGGCCGACTGGGCCGGAGCCCCTTCGGCACAGAGCCCCCTGACAGAATCGAACTGTCGACCTTTTCCTTACCATGGAAACGCTCTGCCGACTGAGCTAAGGGGGCGCGTCGGGCAAGCCCGACAAAGGAGGCGTCATCTTGCCACGCCCCACCGGGGATTCCCAACTCACGACCGGGGCCGCCGGTACGGTGACGGACGTGAACCTCCGTCTCGCCCGTTCCGAAGATGCCGAAGCGACCCGAGAGATCTATAACACCGAGGTCACTGGATCCACCGTCACCTTCGATTTGGTCCCCCGTTCCATCGAGGATCAGCTCGCGTGGCTCGACCAACGTTCAGGAGCCATGGCCGTCGTGGTCGCCGAAATCGACGGCCAGGTGGTGGGGTTCGCCTCGCTCTCGCCGTACCGAGACCGACCGGCCTACGCCACCACTGTCGAGGACTCGGTCTACGTCCACGCCGACTTCCGAGGCCAGGGAGTGGCCCGAGCGCTGTTGGCCGAAATCCTCGACATCGCCGTAACCCGCGGGTTCCATGCCGTCATGGCCAGAATCGTGGGCGGCCACGATGCCTCGATCGGTCTCCACACGTCACTCGGCTTCGAAATCGTTGGCACCGAGCGGGAAGTCGGCCGAAAGTTCGGCAAATGGCTCGATGTCATGATCATGCAGCGCATGCTCTGAGCCTCGCTCGTCTGCATTCGGAGGGTACCGAGCGCTCCGCTAAGGTTCCCCCCTTCAGGGTCGGTGCCCGAGTGGCCAAAGGGAACGGGCTGTAAACCCGTCGGCTATGCCTACGATGGTTCGAATCCATCTCGGCCCACCATCCGGCCCCCGCCCGTCGGGCGGGGCTGCCGGACGGAACCGAGTCGCGATCGCCGCATCCGGCGAGTCGACGGAACGAGGAAACCATGCCGAGCTTCGATGTCGTGTCAGAGGTTGACGAGCAGGAAGTCCGCAATGCGGTCGACCAAGCCTCGCGAGAACTCACCACTCGCTTCGATTTCAAGAACACCAACTCCTCGATTGAGTTGAAGGACCTCTCGATTGAGATGGCGTCGGCGAGCGCCGACCGCCTCACTGCGGTTCGCCAAGTTCTCGAAGAGAAGTTGGTCAAGCGCAAGGTTTCGCTCAAGTCGCTTGACTACGGCAAAGTCGAAGATGCCGCCGGCGGCACCGTTCGCCAGACCGTCAAGATTGTCGCCGGCATTTCCAGCGACAAGGCCAAGGCAGTCAACAAAGCCATTAAGGAACTGGGCCTCAAGGGCGTATCGTCACAAACTCAAGGTGAGCAGGTCCGCGTCACCGGCAAGAAGCGCGACGATCTCCAAGCAGTGATCGCCGGACTGAAAGAGGTCGATCTTGAGATCCCTCTGCAGTTCGAAAACTTCCGCGACTGATTCGCGCCTTATTCGCGCCTTATTCGTAGTAACCCGAGTGGATGTACACACACGGGATTCCTTCGCCGTGAAACATGTCGGCATTCCGGCGGTCGTCTTCAAACGCGAGTTTCAAATCGAATCCGTAGTCGCGCAATTCACCGACGGTGCGTTGTTTAAATTGCCACGCCTCTTGACCTGATCGGTCTTCGCGCATGCACAGCAGATCCCAACGCAATTCGTGACGAACCAGCCATTCGAGCGTCTGCGGCTGCACCCGTAACGGACGAGCCGTCAACAGCACAACATGAAGTTCGGGCGCTAGAAGGCTGAGAAGTCGCGCCAGTTCATGAATGACCTCGTCGTCTCCACAGGCCTCAAAGAAGGCGTTCCAGTCTCGGTTGGCGATGTGATGTTGACGATCACTGGCGTTGGAAAGCACACCATCCATATCGAAAACGACTGCGGGCCCCGCCACAACCTCGGCGGCACGCCACTTCCAATTGGGTTGCGTCACGCTCACGCGCCACTACCGGGACCATTGAGGGCACTGTCGCGGATCGCATCGACGACACTGGGGTCGGCCAATGTTGTCGTATCGCCGAGTTCATTCCCATCAGCGATATCGCGAAGAAGCCGACGCATGATCTTTCCGCTGCGCGTCTTGGGAAGATCAGGAACGATGATCACGCGCTTGGGTCGGGCGGTCGGACCGATCTTCTTGGCAACATGGGCTCGAAGATCATCGACGAGGGCGTCGTCGGCCGTTATTCCGCCACGAACGATCACGTAACCAACGATGGCCTGACCGGTGAGTTCATCGTTCGCTCCGACCACTGCTGCTTCGGCCACCGAAAGATGATCAACGAGCGCGCTCTCGACCTCAGTGGTTGAAATACGGTGGCCAGAGACGTTCATCACGTCATCAACCCGACCGAGTAACCAGATGTAACCGCCGTCGTCGATCTTTGCTCCGTCGCCAGCGAAATACCGACCCGGGTAGCGGCTCCAATAGGTATCGCGATACCGCTCGGGATCGCCCCAAATGCCTCGAAGCATCCCCGGCCACGGACGAGTGAGAGTGAGATAGCCACCGCCGTGCTCGATGGAGTTGCCCTCTTCATCGACGACTTCGACGCCGATACCAGGAAGGGCGAATGTGGCTGACCCTGGCTTGAGGGTCGTAACGCCCGGCAGCGGAGCGATCATCATGCCGCCGGTCTCGGTCTGCCACCACGTATCGACGATGGGACAGCGACCACCACCAATGTGCTCGTGGTACCACATCCATGCTTCTGGATTGATGGGCTCGCCGACCGACCCGAGTAATCGGAGCGACGACAGATCATGCTTGGCCGGTTCTTGTTCGCCCCACTTCATGAACATGCGAATAGCAGTGGGTGCGGTGTAGAGCTGCGTGACTCCATAGCGCTCAACGATGTCCCACAGACGATCTTTGTCCGGAGTGTCGGGAGTTCCCTCGTAAAGCACCGAGGTCGCACCGTTGGCCAGCGGTCCGTAGACGATGTAGCTGTGGCCCGTCACCCACCCGATGTCGGCAGAACACCAATACACATCGGTTTCAGGCTTGAGATCGAAAACGTACTTGTAGGTAAAGGCGACCTGCGTGAGATAGCCGCCTGTCGTGTGCATGATGCCCTTGGGCTTTGCCGTTGTGCCTGAGGTGTAGAGCAAATACAACAACTGCTCTGAATCCATGGGCTCAGCAGGGCACTCGGGAGAAGCGGCTGCCATGAGGTCGTGGTACCAGTGATCGCGACCTTCAACCATGGTGACGTCGGAATTGGTGCGCTGGACGACAACAACATCGGTAACAGATGGGCACAACACCACTGCTTCGTCGACGTTGGGCTTTAACAACGAAGCAGCGCCGCGTCGGTAACCACCATCGGCGGTGATGATGACTTTGCATTCGCCATCGTGGACGCGATCGATAATCGAGTCAGGCGAGAACCCACCGAAGATCACCGAATGGGCAACGCCAATTCGGGTGCACGCCAACATCGCCACCGGAAGTTCGGGGATCATCGGCATGTAGATGGCGACGCGGTCGCCCTTCTCGAGGCCAAGGCCCTTCAAAACATTGGCGAACTTCTTGACCTCTTCCAGAAGATCGGAATAGGTGATGGTGCGTGTATCGCCGGGCTCGCCTTCCCAGTGGTACGCAACACGATCGCCGATGCCATTCGCCACGTGGCGATCGAGGCAGTTCTCGGAAACATTCAGCGTTCCACCAACGAACCACTTAGCGAACGGGAGTTCCCATTCGAGCGTGGTATCGAAATCGGAGTTCCAGGTGAGCAGTTCACGGGCCTGACGAGCCCAAAAGGCTTCGTAATCAGCGTCGGCCTCGCGATACAGCGAGTCGTCAGAAGTCAGGGCGGCGGCTTTGAACTCCGGCGAAGGCGGGAAAAGTCGCTCTTCATGGAAGTAGTCCTCGATGGTTGGTTCATTCATGATGCCCCCTGGGCTGTTGGTCACGGCTCGATCCAACACACGCTTGAGCCTACCGGCCGATGAGAACCCGATTCCGAGTCACGAAGGCCGACGTACCGTCCACTCCGCCACAAGGAAAGCGCCAAGTCCTCCCGAGTCGAGAAGCGCCTCGGCCTCTCCAATTCGACTGCGGGCCCTCAGTGCGGACAGGTCGGGCGACGCGGCTCGTTCATTCCATAGCACTCGACCCTCTTCGACAAGTTCCTCAATCCCGAGAGCAGTGAGGAACTCCCGTTGGGAGGTGATCGAGGTCGGTTGATCAACCGTCACGAGTTGATCGATAGCGATATCAGTGGTGATGTCCCACGCACCGGGGGCATCGAGAGGATGACCACCGCGCTCCTGTCCGGCGAACGTGCGCAACCAGCCCATCTCTGGGCGGGCGGCAATCTCTGCTGTTGTTGTGCCGTAGTCGATGACTATCACCACACCGCGATCGAGTCGATCGATCGCGGCCATGAGCCACTGCACCGCTTGCTCTTGCAGCGGCATCCACTCCCCCGCAACGGCCGATGACAACACCGAATCAAGCGAAATGGGAACCTCAGTTGGAGTGACAACGAACTCAAGACCATCTTCGGCGTGATGCACGTCGAGTCGTTCGAAGTTTCCTGCACCATCGTGCCGAACGATGTCGAACGCCAGATTGTCGAGAAGTTCATTGGCCAAAATCACACCAGTGATTCCGTAGGGCGCTATCGGGCTCGACGCGAATTGCGGCCCGGGACCTACGCCGCGGATGAACGAGTCGACACCGGCATCATCGAGATCTCCGAGCCAGTTTTCGAGATGATCGACATGCAAGGCGCGTTGTTCTGCGGAACGCTCCACCATGAGATACCGCAGTGCCGACGCACAAGCGGGAGAAGCGAAGGCAATCGATCGTGCAAGAGTTCCGGGCCCTGCACCGAACTCAACGACGACGAAGGTGTCGGGCGAACCCAGAGAGAGCCACTCTTCATCTAGACGGCGAGCAATCAACGCGCCGAACAGCGGCCCAACTTCAGGACTGGTCAAAAAATCACCGCGCCGGCCCGCCCGACCAGTAGTCGCGTAGAAACCGATCGCTTCGTCATAGAGCGCAATGTCCATGTAACGCGTAAACGACAGTGTTGTTCCGACCGGGAACCGAGAACGGAACTCGTCGTTCATGGCTTGTCAGCGCAACGCGAACCGCAACGGGTCAGCGCAACAGTGAGAACAGGGTGACCTGGTCGGTGAAGTGCGTAAGCGCTCCGGGGAACACACCCCACACCAGCGTGAACGCCATGGTGATGATGAGAGCGAAGGAGAGCGACGCCGGAACCTTGATCGGTGTGCGATCGCCATCGGGAGCATCATCCATCCACATCACACGGATGAGGCGGCCGTAGTAGCCAAACGCGATAACTGAATTGAGACCGACAATGACGGCAAGGATGTAACCCGATGCGGATCCGGCCGAGGCAAGGGAACTGAAGATCGAGAGCTTGGCAAACCAACCCGCTGCCGGGGGAATGCCGGCCAAAGAGAACAGGAAGACGGTCATACATACAGTGAGGGTCGGGGCATAGGAGAACAAGCCGCCGAAACTCTTGATGTCTGCCGAACGAGTCTTACGAGCAACAGCGAGAACGACGGCGAACGCACCAAGGTTCATGCCGGCGTAGATCAGCAAGTAAATAACAATGGAACGCAGGGCTTCGCTACCGGTTCCGAGGGTGGCACCAGCAACTGCCAGCGGCGCAAGGATGTAGCCAGCCTGCGCGATGCCCGAGTACGCGAGCATTCGGACGACGTTGGTCTGGCGAAGGGCAATCAGGTTTCCAACCGTCATTGACAGGGCCGCTAGTGCCCACATGAGCGGTTCCCACACATCGCTGCGACCGTAGAAACCAATGAACAGAACATTGAGAATGGCGACGAAACCGGCGGCCTTCGATGCAACAGCCAAAAATGAGGTGACCGGAGTAGGCGCACCCTCGTATGTATCGGGTGCCCACTGATGAAACGGCACTGCCGAAACCTTAAAGGCGAAGCCGATAAGCACGAAGGCGATACCGAGGGTAATGATCGGCTGCGACGAGACATACGAACCGAGATCGGCACCGATTTCCACGAGCAGAGTGGAACCGGTGATGCCGAAGATCAGCGACATTCCGTAGAGCAGAATCGCCGATGCGAAAACACCCATCAGGTAGTACTTAAGGCCGGCTTCGTTGCTCTTCTGATCCCGTTTGCGCCATGCCGCCATCATGTAGGCCGGAATGGAGATGAGCTCAAGGGCGACGAAGATGCTGATGAGGTCGCGGGCTGATGCCATGACCATCATGCCGAGGATCGACGAAAGCAGGAGCGTGTAGTACTCGCCCTCGTAGTAGTCGCCTTCAGCGATGTAGTTGGTCGAAAGCAGGATGACGATGTATCCAGCAACCACGAACAGTGCCTGAAGGATGAGCGCGTAATTGTCGACAACGAACCCACCGTCGAACATCACACGGTCGACGCCGTCGTAGGCCAGTGAAGCGATCGGGATCAGCGCGAGGAGCAATCCGATACCAGCGATCGATGAAGACGCCCATCGCGAGCGCTCGCCAGTGAACGCGTCCAGCAGGATCAACACCACGATGGTCGCAGCCACGATGATTTCGGGCGCGAGCGCGTGATAGTCGAGGCTGGGAGCGCTCCAAGCGAAGGTCAGCAACTGGGCGAGCAACGGATCAGCCTCCGAGCCCGTTCACGATCGCGATGGTGTGGGAGACCGCACCGTCGGTGACCTTGAAGATGATATTGGGAACGAAACCAAGCACGACGATGAGAATAAGCATCGGAGTCCAGGCCACCCACTCGGTGAACGTGACGTCGTGCAAGTGCGGATCGTCCTCAAATTCCTTGGTGGGGACACCGAAACCGACTCGTTGGTACATCCACAGAAGGTACGAAGCGGCCAAGACGGTGCCAACCGCAGCTACCACCATCAGGACCCGGAAGAACGCGACGTTCAGACCAAGACCGGGGTTGTACGCCGAGAGAATCGCGGGGAACTCGCCCCAGAAGCCAGCCAGACCGGGAAGACCGAGCGAGGCCATGACCGAGAAACCGAGGATCCAGCCCATATGCGGCATCGACTTGAGCATTCCGCCCAATCGGGAGATATCAAGGGTGTGGTAGCGGTCCTTTGTGGAGCCGGCCACGAAGAAGAGCATGCCGGTGATGAGACCGTGAGCAACCATGCCGAAGATCGCAGCTTGGAAACCAAACGTGGTGAGTGTGGCGATACCAAGCATCACAAAGCCCATATGCGAAACCGAAGAGAACGCGATCAATCGCTTCATATCCGATTGCGCCAAACAGCAGAACGCTCCGTAAATGATGCCGATGACGGCAAGCAAACCGATGAACGGTGCCCACTTCTCCGCTGCCCCAGGAAGGATCGGAATAGCGATGCGGATGAAGCCGTAGGTTCCGAGCTTCAGGAGCACTGCAGCAAGGATGACCGAGCCAACGGTCGGCGCTTGGGTGTGCGCGTCGGGCAACCATGTGTGGAACGGGAACATCGGGACCTTGATACCGAAGCCCATGAACATGCCGCCGAAGATCCAAAGTGCAGCGCCGGTGGAAATACCAGTGGCGAGTTCGGGGAGAAGGCGCATATCGAATGAATGCATCATCTCGCCGTTGACCGGAATCTTGTCGGAGAGGAAGTACAGCGAAAGGAAGGCGACGATCATGAGCGCCGAACCGAACAGCGTGTAGAGGAAGAACTTGAGCGACGCGTATTGGCGCTTCTCGCCACCCCAGACACCGATCATGAAGTACATCGGCAGAAGTACGACCTCAAAGAAGACGAAGAAGAGGATGAGATCCTGAGCCACGAACGAGCCGAGCATGCCCGTCTCGAGGATGAGGATGAGAATAAGGAATGCCTTGGGGTTCTTCGGTTCCGGGAAATGGTTCCAGGAGTAGATGATGCACAACGGCACGATCAACAAGGTGAGCGCAATCATCGGCAGCGAAATGCCGTCGATGCCAACGATGTAACGACTGTTGATGATCGGGATCCACGCCTTGTCGACCACGAACTGGAGCCGTCCGCCCGCGTCGTAGTCGAAGTTGGTCATGATCAGGATGCCGATGAACCCCACCACAAGGCTCGACGCCAGCGCGACGACCTTATGGAACTGCTCTCGGGCCTTGGGCACGACCAACATGGCGAGCGCTCCCACAAGGGGGAGGAACACCATCAGGCTGATACCCCAACTGTTCAGGAAATCTGTCATCGAATTGTCCTGGGCTCCTAGACGACGAACACGAGTACACCGGCGAGGACGACCGCGCCGGCAAAGAGGATCGAGGCGTACTGCTGGACCTTGCCGGTCTGGATCTTGCGGAGCAGTTGACCTGCGCCCTCAGAACCTTGGCCGGATCCATTCACTGCACCATCGATGATGATCTGATCGGCGAAGACATAGACGAATCCGGCGATCTTTCGAGCGCCGAGTCCGATGCCATTCACAATTCCATCGAGGATGTTCTGGTTGAACCAGTTGGCCGCGCGGGCGATGGGGCCCTTCGTGCTGCCCGCGATGACTCCGGTGTAGAGATCATCGAGGTAGTACTTGTTCTCGAGGAACGTGTACCCGGCATGGGCGACCTTGTTGCGCGAGGTCAGACCATGGGGGCCACGGTTCTT
This sequence comes from Actinomycetes bacterium, assembly GCA_037139155.1. Taxonomy (GTDB): domain Bacteria; phylum Actinomycetota; class Acidimicrobiia; order Acidimicrobiales; family Acidimicrobilacustridaceae; genus Acidimicrobilacustris. The sequence goes on from JBAXGZ010000001.1 coordinate 93,976, forward strand.
CTCGAAGTACTGATAGGCGATGAACAAACCAGTAGCCGCCAGGATCGTCGAAACGACTGCGAGCCAAGGTGTGAACTCAGCGTGCTGCAAGGGCGGGAAGGCGAAGGTCGGCTCGACGAAATGCTCGAACCTCGTGGTGACACCGCTGGGTAGTTTCACGCCGAAGAAGTTGCCTGGGAAGTTGGTGAAGCCAAACACGACCGCGCAACCAGCGAGGATGATCAGCGGAACGGTGATGACCTTCGGGGACTCATGCGGATGCGCATGACCGCGGTACTTACCCCAGAACGTGAGCCAGTAGGCCCGGCCCATGTAAGCGGCAGTGAGGAACGCCGTGATCAGACCGAAAATCAGCATGATCGTGTATGCGTTTTCCTGACCGTTCGCCGCTCCGGCAAGGATCTCGTCCTTGGACCAGAAACCGGCGAGCGGGAAGATGCCAGCGAGGGCAAGGGTCGCGATGAGGAATGTCGCGTGTGTGACCGGCATCTTTTTGCGGAGGCCACCCATCTCTCGCATATCGAAAGTGTGGTGACAGGCATGACTCACCGAACCTGCACCGAGGAATAGGCAGGCCTTGAAGAACGCATGGGTGAAAAGGTGGAACACACCCGCGGTCCAAGCACCGACACCCAAGGCCATCACCATGTAGCCGAGCTGCGAAATCGTTGAGTACGCCAAGACCTTCTTGAGATCGTGCTGCACGAACGCCAGAAGGCCACCGATGATGGTGGTGAAACCGCCGATGAACGCGACGTAGTGGAACGAGCTACTGCCGATCGCCAGACCCGAGAAGAACACTGCGTAGAGACGAGCGATCAGGTACACGCCGGCAACAACCATGGTCGCGGCGTGGATGAGCGCCGAAACCGGTGTCGGCCCCGCCATGGCGTCAGGCAACCACGTATGCAGCGGGAACTGACCCGACTTCGAGGTGACACCGCCGAAGAGACACAACGCCCCAATGAGAAGAAGGGTGGTGTTGGCATTGCCTGACAGCGCGTACTCATTGATATGGAGCACATTGAAACTGGTTCCACCAGCGGCGAAGAACGTGATGATCACGCCGAGGATGAGACCAATATCACCAACGCGGTTCGTGAGGAAGGCCTTGAGCGCGGCGTCTGTGTTCTTCTTCTCTTCCCACCAGTGGCCGATCAGACCGAATGAACAGACGCCCACCAATTCCCAGCCCACCAACATCTGCAAGGTGTTGGAGCTCAGAACATAGAAGAGCATCGAGGCAGTGAAGAGGGAAAGGAATGCGTAGTAGTGGGTGAAGCGAACATCACCATGGAGATACTCAGTGGAGTAGATGTGCACCAGCAAGGAGATGATGCAGACCGTGATGAGCATCATCGCCGCGAGACCATCGACCAAAGTGCCGAATTCGAATTCCAAGCCACCGATCTGGAACCAGGTGACTGTACGCACCACCGGCGGTACCGACTCATGTTCGCCGCCGTGTTCCGAACCGGCTTCGGCTGAATGTCCGTCGGTCGCGGTGGCATGCGAATCGGTCGACACGGTCTCGCCGGAATCCTTGGTGGCGGCGTTGACCTCTTCGCCAATCGTCTCGCCGGTCTGCGGGGTGAGCCCGTTCGCTTGAAGGATGTCGGCAGCCAACGCGGCTCCGGTAGGCGGGTGATTTACACGGCTAATCCAGTTCCCGGCCACCACGACCGAGAGGATCAGACAGATGGAGACTGCGGCGATGCCGATCCCGGCAGTAGCGCGGGTTCCCCAACGCTTGCCGAAAAAGAGAATCACGAGGAACGATGCCGCCATGAGGGCGGGGATAATCCAGACCTTGTCGATCATGTTGAACACGACGATCAGCCCTTCAGCATGTCGACATCATCGATGTCGATGCTCTGTCGGTTCCGGTAGATGAGCAGAACAAGTGCGAGGCCGACTCCGACCTCGGCCGCAGCGACTGCGATCACGAAAAGCGCAAACACTTGGCCGGACACGTTGGCCACATCGTTGGCGTTCCAGTAGGCACCGAACGCAACGAGGTTGATGTTGACGGCGTTGAGGATGAGTTCGATAGACATCAGAACGAGAACGCCGTTCTTGCGAGCGAGAACTCCATAGACGCCGATGCAAAAGAGAATCGCAGCAAGGAGCAGGAACTGGTTGAGAAACATCAGTCGCGCCTCGCAATCACGATGGCGCCGATAAGCGCGGCGAGGAGCAGTACTGACAGCACCTCAAACGGAAGTAAGTACGTGGAGAAAATCGAATCGCTCACCTGAGCGGTCCTCTGCACCATCAGATCTCCGAATTCGGTGTCCTTAAACCCATCGATAAGGGAGTACCCCATGAGTCCAAGGAGCAGCACTCCGATCCCACCGGCAATAAGTTTGGCCGACTTCTTATTGTCGAGGTCGTCATCGGTGCCGGTCTTGGCTCGCGTGAGCATGATGCCGAAAAGGAACAGGACGATGATTGCGCCCAGGTAGACAAGCACCTGGGTGATGGCCACAAACTCCGAGGCCAAAAGGATGTATTGCGCTGCCGCTCCAGCGAGCACGAGGACCAGCCACAGCGCCGCGTGCATGAGGTTCTTGCAGGTCACGACGCGAAGCGCACCGACGACCATGAGCGCCGCAATGACGTAGAACGCGATGTTCTGGGCAACGAGAAGGGCCAGCATCAGCGCGGCACCTTCTTCACCTTGGCATCCGAACCGGCTTCGTAGGGCTCGAAATCGGGAACGGTTTGCATCCACTGATCGAGACGGGTCTTGTCGTGGAGTAGATCGGCGATGCGGATTTCGGAGTACTCGTGCTCGGGACTCCAAAACAGTGCGTCGAACGGACAGACTTCGACACAGATTCCGCAGTACATACAGAGAGAGAAGTCGATATCGAAACGGTCGAGTTCGTTCTTCTGTCGAGGCTTACCACCCTCACGGCGGGGCGGGGCGAGGTACTTGTGCGCCTCGATGAAAATGCACCAATCGGGACACTCACGCGCGCAGAGCATGCATGAGGTGCAGTTCTCCTCTTGAAGCGCAATGACACCGCGCGCCCGAGGTGCAACCTCTTCGCGCTCATGCGGGTAGCGAGTGGTCTGTGGCCCATCTTTGAGCGTCTTGACCATCTCGCCGAACGTCACGCCGAGACCCTTGATAAGACCAGGAACCTTGGGCTTGGGGGGCATTAGAGCACCACCTTCAGCACGGCCGTGACGACAATGTTCACAAGGGCCAGCGGAATAAGAACCTTCCACGCCAAGCTCTGGAGCTGATCTTCACGGAAACGGGGATAAGTGAACCGGACCCAAAAGATGATGAACGCAACGAGCATCACCTTGGCAAACAGAACCGCAGGGCCGAGGACGTAGTACCAATCGCTCGAAGTGGGCAGCCACGGAACAGCCCAGCCGCCGAGGAACAACACTGCAGCGATACCAGCGAAAGCGAATGCAGTTGCGAATTCGGCAAGGAAGAAGATGAGGAAGCGGAAGCCGGTGTATTCAACCTGGTAACCGGAAACGATCTCCGATTCCGCGACCGGCATGTCGAAGGGTGGCTGTGTGAGTTCGGCCTGCACAGCGGCGATAAAGATAAAGAAACCAAGGAACTGGGTGAGGATGTACGGAAAGCCAATGCCGCCCCAGCCAAAGATTGTCCCATCAGCCTGCGCTAGGACGATGCCGTTAAGGCTCATGGTGCCGGCCTGAATAACAACTCCGATAACCGCGAGAACCATGGGCAACTCGTAGGCAATGAGCTGACCAGCGGCTCGCAGCGCACCCATGAGTGAGTACTTACTCGCCGAGGACCAGCCCGCCATGAGCACGCCGATCACGGAGAGCGACGAAATGGCGAGCACAAAGAACACGCCGACATCGAGGTTGGCGACGACGAGGTGCATCGACGCAGGCAATGCCACGTAGAGAAGAAGCGTGGACATGAGCACCACGAGAGGTGCGACCTTGAAGACCCAACGATCGGCTCCATTGGGAGCGATGTCTTCCTTCTGGAGGAACTTCACACCATCAGCAAGCAACTGCAGGGTTCCGCGCGGACCGGCTTCCTGCGGACCGAGACGGCTCTGCATCCACGACATGATCTTGAAGAGGAAGACCATGCCCAAGATAAGTGCAGTGGTGGGAACAACAGCACTGATGACGAGGACCTTGATGAGGGTCGACATCCAATAGGGCGGCGCAAAGGAAGCGAGTACGTGCATCATCGGTCGATGTCACCCAAGATGAAATAGAGGCTTCCAAGGATCGAGATGAGATCGGGAACGTACGCACCCCGAGCTACCCACGGCACGACAGAAATGTTGTTGAACGACGCCGAACGAATCTTGACCCGGAACGGAACGAGGTCGCCCTTCGACACCACGTAGTAACCCATTTCGCCGAGTGGATTCTCGGTAGCCACATAGGCCTCGCCCTCGGGCACCTTGATGATGCGCGGGACCTTGGCCATAACGGGGCCACTGGGAATGGTGTCGAGGAGTTGCTTGACGATCTTGGCCGCTTCGCGGGTCTCTTGAAGTCGCACCCACGTACGTGCGAAACAATCGCCGTCGGGGTGAGTCCAGACCTTCCAGTCGGCTTTGTCGTACACCAAACCTGGTGGGCAATTGTCCCGGCGGAGATCCCAGTCGACTCCCGAGGCACGAAGATTGGCACCCGAAAGTCCGTATGACAGTGCGATTTCGGCAGGAATCACGCCGATGCCCCGAGTACGAGCCTGGAAGATCTCGTTACCAACAAGCAGATTTTCCAACTCGTCGCAGAAGGAAAGGAGTTTGTCCATCGCCACGTGCGACTGTTCGATCCAACCCTTGGGAAGATCGTCTTTGAGTCCACCGATGCGGTCGAAGTTGGGATGGAATCGACCACCAGTGGCCGATTCGATCTGATTAAGAACCCATTCACGGTCGCGGAAGGCATAGAAGCCAGCGGTCATACCGCCAAGTTGCAGACCGAAATCACCGAGGAAGAGAGAAATATTCGCGACTCGCGACATTTCAAAAAGAATGGTTCGGATCCACTGCGCTCGAGGCGGAGCTTCGACCCCCATCAACTTCTCGGCGGCGAGGATGAATGGCACCTCATTGGCGAAACTGCCCAGCCAATCGATGCGATTAATGAGCGCATTGATCTGCGGGTAGGTCCGGACCTCGGTCAGTTTTTCGTATCCGCGGTGCATGTAACCGCACATCGGTTCGGCCGAGATCACCTGCTCGCCATCGAGTTGAGCGATGATGCGAAGCGTGCCGTGGGTCGCAGGATGCTGCGGTCCCATATTGAGGGTCATGCCCTCGCTCTCGAAATCGATGTTGACGCGGTTATCGACAGCTTCGGCGGCGAGTTCGGCAACCGACTGGGGATCGCTGACAGCGGTCATTCGCCCTCTCCTTCCTCTTCAGCAACACCTGGCATCGGTTCAACGTCGACGATGCCGGGCCACGGGCGCACCCGACGGGCCAGCAACGGGAAGTCCTTGCGCAAAGGATGGCCCACGAAATCGGCGGGCAAATACATGTTGATCATGTTCGGATGTCCGTCGAACGAGAAGCCGAACATCTCGCGAGCCTCACGTTCGTGCCAGTTCGCACCGGCGAACACAGTCGACCAGGTACCGGCGGTCAGATCGTCATCGGGAAGATCACATTTAAAGGTGATGCCCATGCCCGCGCTGATCGAATACAAACGAGCGAGAAGTTGGAATCGCGTCTCGCCACCGGCGTAACCCTGCACCATTGGTTCGGGTTCGTTTGCAGGGGCACCAGACACAATGCGGTCTTCTTGGGAGTCCATGTCGCGACCGAACGGCGAAGGAAGCCAATCGATAGCCGAGAGGAAGTCGAAGAAGCGATATCCCATCGCCTTCGCGACTTCAGCAGCTGCCACCCAGTTGGCGCGATCAACGCGGATCCAGAGATCGTCACCCGGACGGATATGCGAACCGACCACGCCGTCGCCGAGGCGCGACGTGAACTCGGCCAGTACGGCCTCGCGAACCTCGTCAGTAACGGGCGCTGCCTCTACGGGCGTCTCGGTCTCAGCCGACGACAATTGGCTCACCCTTCCAACGCTCGGCCATGTCTTCATGGGCGATGCGCTCCTGCAGGAGGATGATTCCCTCGAGCAGAGCTTCGGGACGCGGAGGACAGCCGGGGACATACACGTCGACCGGGATCAACTGATCGACGCCCTTGGTGACCGAGTAGCTGTCCCAGTAAGGACCGCCGCAGTTCGCGCAGGACCCCATTGAGATGACGTACTTCGGATCGGGCATCTGCTCATAGAGACGCACGACCGCCGGGGCGAGTTTGTCGGTGACGGTGCCGGCGATGACCACGAGATCGGCCTGACGAGGGCTGGCCGGGAACGGAATCACACCGAGACGCATGACGTCGTAGCGAGGCGACGCGAACGCCGCTCCCATCTCGATCGCGCAGCACGCAAGGCCCCACTGGTAGGCCCAGATGGAGTACTTACGCGAGATATTGAGGAGTTTGGACAGCGGCTTGGGCAACTTGCCGCTTTCGACTAAGCCCATTGGAGCACCTTCTTCCGCCAGGCGTAGAGCAGACCGAGGGCCAAGATGGCCACGAAAATGAGCATTTCGACAAGCCCGAACACGCCGTAAATCTCGAGTTGCGTGGCCCACGGGAACATGAACACCGCTTCGACATCGAACATGACGAACAGAAGTGCATAGATGTAGTAGCGGATCTGGCTTTGAGACCAGCCCGAACCGACTGGATCGACGCCCGATTCGTACACGAGGTACTTCTGTTCCTGGGGGCGAACCGGTCGAAAGATCTTGCCGATGGCGAGAAGACCAGCGCCAAGGCCAAGACCAACGCCCGCGAAAATAGCGACGGTGAGGTACTGCCTGACGAAATCGGAGTACTCAGTCATCGTTCCGGGACACTACAGAAGGGCCGAACACGGCATGAAATCCTTGCGGTCGAGAGATTGCGCATCAATCTTGTGGGATCAGCCACCGGCGGTGGTGGACCCGTCAATTGACACCGACAGAGGGCGTTCGAACTGCACCACTGCCGGGGTCGCTTCGCGGGCGGGTTTGAGAAGGAGATCCGGAAGGAGGCCGTAGCCGATCGTGGCAACCACGCAGATTCCGATGGCAATACCGGCGGCGACCGGGACCCGAAGGCGGTTGGATCGATCGACGACCGCCTCGACGCCGTCGTCCCCACCCGACATGAACATGGCGACGATGATGCGGAGGTAGAGGAACGCAGAGATAACAGCCGACACCATGGCGATGATCGCCAATGGGACAGCGTGCGCATCGGCGGCGGCGGTGATCGCCAAGAACTTCGCAAAGAATCCCGCGGTGAACGGGACACCAGCTTGGGCCAACAACAGCAGGATGAACGAACCCGCCAGCCACGGATTCGACCGCACCAGACCCTTGTAGTCCGACAATTGGTGATGCCCATCGCCCTTGCGGCCGACCACGGCAACGACGCCAAACGATCCGGCGACCATAAACGTATAGACGGCGACGTAGAAGGCAACTGCGGTGATGCCGTTACTCGAATTGGCCTCGATCGCCATGAGCAGGAAGCCGGCGTGGCTAATAGACGAATAGGCCAGCATTCGCTTGACGTTGCTCTGAACGATGGCGAGTGATGCTCCGATCACCATCGAAAGGATGGCCAGCACATACACGATCGGCTTCCAGGTCGACGCGTAGTTCGAGAACGTCAGCATGAAGACTCGGACCAGACCGGCAACTGCTGCCGCCTTGACGCCTGCGGCCATCCACGCCGTTGCGGGGGTGGGAGCACCGTCGTAGACGTCGGGGCTCCATGCATGGAATGGAACGGCCGAAATCTTGAATGCCAGTCCGACCAGCACCAGCACCAGACCCAGAAGCAGAAGTCCGTTGTGGATCGGGACCACCGCAGACATGAAGTCGCGAATGTCGACGAAGTTGGTTGATCCGGTTGCTCCGTAAAGCATCGCGATGCCGTAGAGGAGGAAGGCTGAGGAAAATGCGCCGAGAATGAAGTACTTCAGGCCTGACTCTTGCGATTGCACGCGACGCAGGTTCATTCCCGCAAGCACGTAAACGGCGATCGAAAGCGTTTCGAGGCCGATGAAAAGCACGATCAGATCGTTCGACATGGCCATGATGACGCCGCCCACCGCGGAGAGCAGCAACAGCACATAGAACTCCGGACCGGTCATTGACTCTCGTCGCAAGAACCCATCGGCCAGCAGAGCAGCCAATACAACGCCAACGCACAGCACCATCGTGACGAACAGCGAGAAGCCATCGATACCAACCGCTCCACCGGCAGTACTGAACGGACCCGTTTGCGGGTGATCAATGTTCCACCACAGCAGTGAATTCCAGCCCTGCACGCGAGCCCACATCGGCATGACGCTGAGTGCCGCCGCAACCGCGATCACGACGGTAGTAACAGTGAAAAGACCCTTGGGTTCACGACGCTTGAGGAACGACGAGAACGTCAAAGTGAGGAGTGCACCGACCAACAAGATGAGCATCGGGAGCAGGGCAAGCCAGTCAATGGATGGACCGGAAACCTGGACGATTCCGTTGTCGAGTACGTCGGCAACACCGCCGCCGCGAAGCATGCTCGGATCAACCTGAGCAAAGAGAGAAGCGATCACTGATTCGCTCCCTGTTCGGCCGTGGACACACCAAGGGAGTGTTCACCGGTCATGCCGTGATGCGCTTCGGGGAGGAACAAAAGATCGGCGCCCTTACGAGTCACTGGTTCATCGAAACGCTCGACCCGTAGCTCGAGTCGAGTAACGACGCGCTTGACCGAGGGCTGGATCCGATCAAGGACCGGTTTGGGATAGATGCCGAGGAAGACGATGAGGACGACGAGCGGAACCATCACCAACTTTTCGGAAATCTTGAGATCGGGGAAATGCTTGTTCGCCTCGTCGGGCTCGCCCTGGAAGACCCGCTGATACGCCCAGAGCAGATAGAGCGCAGCAATGATCACACCGGTGGCAGCCACGACTGCCCACCAACGATGAGCCATGAATGTTCCGACGAGGACGAGGAACTCTCCGACGAAACCATTCAGCCCTGGAACACCGATCGAAGCGAGCATCACGAGGGTGAACACGCCCGCAAAGATCGGTGCCACCTTGGCGATGCCCTTGAGTTCGGAAATCTCGTACGTGTGGCGGCGGGTGTAGAGGAATCCGAGGAGGATGAACAACGCACCTGTGGTGATGCCGTGGTTGATCATCTGGAGCACAGATCCTTCGATGCCCTCAACATTGAGTGCGAACAGACCCATAAGCGCGAAGCCCATGTGACTGACCGATGAATAGGCAACGAGTCGCTTGAGGTTCCGTTGCATCGCCGCAACGATTCCGCCGTAGACCACACCCACGGTGGCCAATGTCAGCAGGACCGGTGCGAACCACACCGTTGCTTCGGGGAACAGCTCTAAGCCGTAGCGAAGAAAACCGTAGGTTCCGAGTTTGAGAAGAATGCCAGCAAGATCGATTGATCCAGCGGTGGGCGCCTCCGTATGGGCGTCGGGCAACCACGTGTGGAATGGGAACATGGGGACCTTGACCGCAAACGCAATAGCCATCCCGAGGAACAACCAGCGACCCGTGCTGGTGGCGAGATTGTCCGAGGCAATGATCTTGGTGAAGTCGAATGAGACGCCACCGTTATCGCCCGCACCAGCCACGACGGCCAGAGTGACGATGGAAACGAGCATGAACGCCGAGCCAAGCATCGTGTAGAGGAAAAACTTGGTAGCGGCGTAGACCCGTCGGCCATGACCCCACTTCCCGATGAGCATGTAGAGCGGCACAAGGGTGATCTCAAACATGAGGAAGAAAAGGAACAGATCGAGCGCCAAGAACGCACCCATACAACCCGCCATGAGCAGCGTGATCCAGGCGTAGTACCCCTTGGGGCTGTGTTCCGGTTTCGCCGCGAACAACGCGATCGGGAACAAGATGCCGGTGAGGACAACGAGGAACAATGAGATGCCATCGACACCGAGGAAGAACTTGATGTCGAGTGACTTGACCCAGGTTTGCTGAACGACGAACTGGAATCCGGGATCCCCTGTCTTGAACTGGATCAGGAGCGCAATGCTGAGAACGCCGGTGAGTAGCGCCGTAAGGATCGCTATTTGGCGAGCCAATTCGGGACGCGTACTTGGGACAATCGCAATGAGGATTGCGCCGATCACCGGCACGAAAATCAGAGCAGGAAGGATCGGAAAGGAAGAAGCACCTTCCGACGCCAACACGGTGGAAAGAAGTGAGGTGATCATCACAAACTCACCTGCGTCATGACGAATGCCACGATCAGAACTGCACCGACGCCGATCATAAGGGCATACCAACGCACATAGCCGTTTTCAATGGTTCGGAGACGAGCGGCGCCGCCACGTGTGGCTCGACCGACTCCGTTGACTGCACCATCGATGACCACCTTGTCGAACATGGCAATGAGTTCGAAGCCCTTCCGACCGATACCGCCCATGAAGGCGGTGATGCCTTGGTCGATGTACCAACCATGAGCAAAGAACGAAAGTTCGATACGACGGGGATCAACCTTCTTCTTCAGATACACCATGTAGGCAGCAAAGATGCCAAGTAGCGCGATCGTTGTGGAAAGCAACAGCTCAATGGTGAGTTGCACACCACCAAGAGAAAGGTGGGCTTGGTTCTCGCCGACGACCGGTTCGAGCCAGCGGTTGAGGAATTCAAGATTCTCGGTGAAGGGCAGATTCAGCACGCCGGCAGTTGCCGCGAAGAATGCAAGCACAATCAGCGGAAGCAGCATCGGCCACTTTGATTCATGCGGGTGCACGGCACCGTGACCGGCGTGAGCGTCGGCGTGATCATCAGCGTGATCAGCATGAGCGTCGTCGGTCGCATCAGTTGCAGCGTGCGCATCAAGATTTGCCAGTTCGGCTTCTGCTGACTCGCCCCAACGGGCATCGCCAAAGAAGACTCGAAACACGAGACG
>JBAXGZ010000002.1:0-85206 GCA_037139155.1 Actinomycetes bacterium
CTTCTGCTGACTCGCCCCAACGGGCATCGCCAAAGAAGACTCGAAACACGAGACGACTCATGTAGAACGCCGTCAGCAGAGCAGTCAAGAGACCAAATGCGTAGAGGATCGGGCTCTTGTGCAATGCATAGGAGAGGATGTCGTCCTTCGACCAGAAGCCCGAGAACGGCGGCACACCGGAGATGGCTAGCCACCCAATGATGAAGGTGGCGGCAGTGACGGGCATCAGTTTGCGTAACGCACCCATTCGCCGCATGTCCTGCTCGTCATGCATGCCGTGAATGACTGAACCGGCTCCAAGGAACAACAGCGCCTTGAAGAAGGCATGCGTGATCATGTGGAAGATTGCCGCGCTGTAGCCGCCCACACCGATGCCGAGGAACATGTAGCCGAGCTGGCTGACGGTCGAATACGCCAGAACTTTTTTGATGTCCTGCTGAGCGAGGGCGATGGTGGCGGCGAGGAATGCAGTCGCGCAACCGACGATGGCGATCAACCAAGGAATCCACGATGCCGATGCGGCGAGGATCGGGTTGACTCGGACCAACAGATAGACGCCCGCAGTCACCATCGTGGCCGCGTGGATTAGGGCCGAGACTGGCGTCGGTCCGGCCATGGCATCAGGGAGCCAGATGAACAACGGGATCTGGGCGGACTTACCAATGGCCCCGACGAAGAGCATCAATGCAATGAACGTTGCCGTGGTCTGAGCAAGGCCCGGCGCCATGGGCAGGAACTCGGCATAGGTGACCGTGCCGAAGGCGAAGAAGGTCATGAAGATGGCGATCATGAAGCCCCAGTCACCAACACGGTTGGTGATGAATGCCTTCTTGCCGGCGCTGGCATTTTCTTCCTTCTCGAACCAGAAGGCGATGAGGAAGTACGAGCACGCACCTACACCTTCCCAGCCCAAGAAGGTGAGAACGAGATTGTCACCCAGAACGAGGACCAGCATGGAGAACACGAAAAGGTTCAGGTAGGTGAAGAACCTTGGGAATCGACTGTCTCCATGCATGTACCCGATGGAATACAGATGAATCAGCGACGCAATTCCCGTGATGAACAGCACCATCGCCATCGAAAGCGGATCAAGAAGGATCCCAATGTCGACATTGAAATTTCCGGCAGGAATCCACTTGAAGAGTGAAAGTTCATAGGTGTGATCCGGTTCGGACCACAAGCCGGCGAACACGACGCATGCCGTGACGAAAGCGAGTGCAACCGCAGCAGTTCCGATCCAACCAGCACGCGGCTCGCCGATGCGCTTGCCAAAGAACACCAAGAGCAGGAATCCGGCAAGCGGAAGTGCAGGGATCAACCAGACGAGTCCGACCATGTCCGCTAACCCCTCAGTGTCCGAAGATCGTCGGCAGTGGCGCCGGGACGACGGCGTGCCATCGCCACGATGAGGGCAAGACCGACCACCACTTCAGCGGCGGCCACGACCATGACGAAGAACACGATGATCTGTCCAGAAATGTCATCGAGCGTCTTTCCAAAGGTCACAAACGAGAGATTGACGGCGTTGAGCATGAGTTCGACACACATGATCATCACGAGCGGATTGCGTCGGATCAGCACACCGACGCCACCGATCACAAAAAGGATCGCCGAGAGCATGAGGTACGCGAGTGGGAGATTGGAACCCATCAGTGCGCCCCCTCCTCGGGAACGGTGGTGAGCGCTTCGTCACCCATATCGGTCATCGACTCGGGCTCCGGAATGGGTTCGAGATCACGAGGACGACGGGACAGTACAACCGCACCGACTACCGCGATCGTGAGGAGACCCGCGGTGATCTCGAGCGGGAAGACATAGGTGGTGAACAACTCTGTACCAATCTGCGTCACATTGGACACAGTGGGCGAGATCGCACTCGTCACCGATCGGGAACCGGTGATGATCGCTTCCTTGCCGACGATGATGATGGCCAGGATTGCGCCAAGAAAGAGCAGTCCGATGAGGCCCGCGAGAAAGCGCTGCCCGACAAGAGGTTCGGTATCGAGATCTTCTTCACGATCAACACCAAGAAGCATCATCACGAAAAGAATGAGCACCACGATGGCACCGGTGTAGACGATGACCTGGACGACTGCGAGTAATTCCGCCCCAAGATTGAGGAAGAGCACCGCGATTCCGAAAAGCGTGGCGATGAGGCTAAGCGCCGAGTGCACCGGGTTGCGCGAAGAGACAACTCCGAGTCCTCCGGCCAGCACGATCAACGCACTGACGACAAATACTGCGGTTTCCATGGTCAGCGATCACCGCCCCATTCGTCGTCGTCCTGCGCGCCATGATCGTCGTGACTTGGTGAAACATGCTCGGGTGTGCCTGGCGCGTGATCCTCGTGACCATGTCCGTGCTCGTCGATCATGTCGAGTGGGGTGTTCACCGCGTCCTTGATGTCCTGCGCGGCCTCTGGGGCGCGAATGCCGTAGCCAAGTTCACCCGACCATCCAACGACGCCCTCGAACGCTGCCGAACCCGAAGGAGATGTCGCCCGCATCCACGCCGAGGTAGGCAGGTCTTCTCCCTCGCGCCAATCCTCCCAAGGCATCTTCTGGGGCATACCGTCGTCGTCGACCACGAGTTCAGCCTTCGTGTAAATCGCGTCGGCGCGATTCGTGAACGAGAACTCGAACATTTTGCTTTCGGTGATGGCTTCAGTTGGGCATGCCTCGACGCAGAGGTCGCAATGGATGCAGCGCAAATAGTTGATCTCGTAGATGTAGCCGAATCGTTCGCCGGGAGAAACGGGGTCGTCGATCGGATTGTCGGCGCCACGAACGAAGATGCATTTCGCCGGACACACACCAGCGCAGAGTTCGCAGCCGATGCACTTCTCCATGCCGTCCTCGTACCGATTGAGGACATGGCGGCCATGCACGCGAATCGGCTTCGGAGCTTTTTCCTTCGGATACTGCGGCGTGACCCGCTGTTTACGACCGATCTGTCGCAGACTTACGAGGAAACCACCGAGATACCCCATCAGTCGACCACTCCTTCAAGACGGCGAGCACGGGAGGTCGAGATCGCAGCCTTCAGGAGGCCGTAGCCGGTGAGACCGACAACGGCTCCGATGGCGACGGTGACGAAACCGTTCCAGTGCTGATCACGTGCGACCCAGAACGTAGCGAGGAGCAACAACCATCCGAGCGAAAGCGGGATGAGGACCTTCCAACCAAGATCCATGAGTTGGTCATAACGAACACGCGGAAGCGAGCTCCGAACCCAGACGAACAAGAAGAGGAAGGCCGTCATCTTGAGTAGGAACCAGATGATCCCCCACAGCCAACCGGGACCGATAAGCGCGGGGCCCGCCGGTCCACCCAAGAACAGGGTCACGATGATCGCAGCCATCGTCACCGAGTTCATGAACTCGGCGACGAAGAACAAGGCGAACCGGATTGACGAGTACTCGGTGTGGTAACTACCCACGAGTTCTTGCTCGGCCTCGACCAGATCGAAAGGTGGGCGATTGAGCTCTGCCTGGCTCGCTAACAGAAACACAACAAACGGGACGAATCCGGCAGCGATCAAATTCCAGTGCGGGATGAATCCGCCCCAGCCGCTTCCCGCCTGAGCCACAACAATGCCGTGAGTGCTCAGCGTGCCGGTTGTCAGAACCACTGCACAGACCGAGAGGCCGAGGGCAGCTTCGTAGGAGACCATTTGTGCCGATGCCCGCACTGAACCGATGAGCGGATACTTCGAGCCAGATGACCAACCGGCGAGCATTACGCCATAGACAGCAATTGATGACATGGCGAGCGCAAAGAGAATTCCGATCGCCGGATCAGCCAACTGCAGGTAGGTCGTATGTCCGAATATCTCGACCGAACCATCGTGTCCGTTACTGAAGTCGCCGCCGAACGGAACAATCGTGAACAGAAGGAAGGCCGGGACCACGGTAAGGAGCGGAGCAAGGATGAAAACTCGTCGCTCTGCTCGATCCGGGATGAGATCTTCTTTGAAGAAGAATTTGATGCCGTCAGCAAGCGTCTGAAGAATGCCGAATGGTCCGGCCGTGTTGGGGCCGACACGATTTTGGAAATCGCTCACAACTTTGCGTTCAAACCAAATCATGAGCATCGTCGCCACGAGCAAGAAGGCGAAGACCGCCACGACCTTGAGCACGACGATCAGAACAACGGCGAGGTCGATATGACCGGAGAGAAGTGGATCACCTCCGAGCATCAGCAGCACCTCCCGCAATTACGCAACAAAACGCTGAGCGAAGCGAGATCATGATGCGGTCTCGATCCGGACTTCGGCGACGAGGTCGTCGGTCGAGACGAGGTCGCTCACGCGACCTTCGGCCTGATTGACAATCATCGCAGCGACTCCGCGCGGCACACCCGGATCGGAATAGACCTTGACGATGACCGATGCCTTCGCCGTACGGACGGTTGCACGACCACCGACAGCGACACCGAGTCGGTCGAACTCCCATGGGTTCAACGACACGGTTGACCCTGGAGCGAGAGGGGCGAGCGCAGGGGCCGATTGCACAAGTGTGCCTTGGTCGTAGAGCTTCCGAGTCGCGACGAGGCGGAACCCATAGGAATCCACCGGCGGCGCGATGACAGTTCCATCGGAGACGAACGACACGAATGGAGGCAGTGCACCGTCAACATCCTCGTCGTCGGCGATGATCGCGAGAAGACCGTCGGTCTCGACATCAGCTCCATCATCAGTTTCAGGCTCTTCCGCCAGAACTTCAGCCGTGACATCGACATCGGCACCATCGTCGGTCATGGTGACGGTTTCGTCGACGATGACAATGTCGTCGTCGACCTCGTCGATGATCACGACGACATCGAGCGGAAGGAGGATGCCGTCGGGGGAACCTTCAGCAATGGCCTGATCAAGCGCAAGGTAGGCCGGGGCAACAGCGGAGATCTCGGCGAGCACATCAGTGAAAGAGTCGAAACCGAGATCGGTACCCAGTCGCGAGGACACTTCGGCCGCCAGCATCCAGTCGGCACGAGCGGTACCGGGAGGCGTGACCCGCTGCGAGAGCGTGCTCACTCGGCCTTCGATGTTGGTGGTTGTCCCCGCCTTCTCGGCGAAGCCGGCAGCTGCGAGGACGACTTCGGCGCGTCGACTTGAAGAATTCAGTGCAGTGTCGACAGCCAGAACTGTTCTCGCGCCGGTGAGGCCACGCTCGGCCAGATCGGCATCGGGGAAGTCGGCGAGGGGGTCGGCGCCGAGGAGCACGAGCACATCGATACGGCCGTCGGCCGCCGCGCGCAGGATTCCTTCTGTATCAAGACCAGTTGCGCCTGGAGTTGCCGGCCAAACCTCGGAGTACCACTCGCGACCGTCGTCGAGCGTGACTCGTCCGGGCAGGAGTCCAGGAGCAAGACCCATGTCGAGGGCACCGTGCACGTTCGATCGACGCAATGCCGAAAGGAATGTGGTGTCGGGTCGGGCGGCGAGTACTGCAGCAGCAGCAGCGACGGTGACGCTCGCAGATTCGGCAAGCGACGGACGACCGAGGACCACGGTGATGGGTCCGTTCGCTGAAGCCAACGCGACTCGCGCAGCTTCCAGATCAGCGGCGGCGACACCAGCGATCTCACGATCGATCGGAGCCGAACCCATGAGCGCGTTGACGACATCGGCGGCTTCACCCGGACGAGGGTGAACCGATGCCCGGGTAAGCGATGAGATGCCGGTCGAACGAGGAGAGACTTCGACGAGAGTGACGCCGTCTTCGACCGCTGCGTGACGAAGTCGGAGGAACAGCACTGGGAGTTCCTCTTTGACATCGGGTCCGAGCAGAAGAACCGTGCCGCCGGGGGCGCAGACTTCGTCGATCGTCGCCTTCGGAAGTCCGAGCACGGCGTGAGCGGGAAGCCCGTCGCCGAGTTGGGCATCGACATTGTCGGTGGCGAGCACTCCCTTGAAGAGTTTCGACCATGCATAAGCATCTTCATTGGTAAGGCGGGATCCGCCAATGACACCAATCGACTGAGGTGACGATGCACTGGCAAGTGCACCAGCGAAACGGCCGAGTGCGTCAGACCACTTAGCGGCAACGAGCGTCGAACCATCGCGCACGAGGGGCTGGGCAAGCCGTTCTTCGGAGGTCACAACCTGACTTGAGAATCGACCCTTATCGCACAACCAACCCCAGTTGACCGGGTCGATATCTACACCGGCGAAACGCTGAACCTGATCGCGAGATGAGTCGATCGAAATTCGACAGCCAACAGAGCAGGTCTGACACGTCGACTCAGTGGTTTCAAGGTCCCATGGTCGGGCCTTGAATCGATAGGTCGACGAGGTGAGTGCGCCGACCGGGCAGATCTGCACCGTGTTGCCACTGAAGTACGACGCAAAAGGCTCGTCGGGAAAGGTATTGACTTCGGTGTCGTTGCCGCGGTGAATGAAATGAATGAGGGGGTCGCCAGCCACGTCCTTGGCGAAGCGAGTGCACCGATCGCAAAGGATGCAGCGCTCACGATCAAGCAGCACGAGATCGGAGATCGGAATGGGCTTTTCCTTGTGACGCTTCTCTTCGACAAAGCGACTTTCGCCCGGTCCGAAGGCCATGGTCTGGTCCTGCAGAGGGCATTCGCCACCCTTGTCGCAGACCGGGCAGTCGAGAGGGTGGTTGGCCAAAAGGAATTCGAGAATGCCGTCCTGCGCCTTTTTCGTAACTGCAGATTCAGTGTCGGCCTTCATACCTGGCGTGCACTCGATCATGCAGCTTGGTTGAAGAGCTGGGCCGCGACCGGTGTCGACTTCGACAAGGCACATACGACACATACCGACGGATTTCATCCGCTCGTGGTAACAAAAACGCGGAATGTAGGTGCCGGTGCGTTCGGCGGCTTCGATGAGGAGTTCGCCCTTGCGCGCGATCACCTCGACTCCATTGATCTCAACGGCAATGCCGTCGACCGCGGTTACGTCAGATTCAGCCATGCACGGACGCCTTGGTGATGGTCACAGGAACCGAATGTCGGGCCTCTTCGGCTTGGGTGATTCGCGCTTCGAACTCGGGACGGAATCGCTGCAGTGCCGACGCGATGGGCGACACGGCCGACGGACCGAGCGGACAGATGGTGGTCTGCTTCGGCGGCCATGTAATTCCGGGAGAGATGTTGTCCGAGACATCGAGGAGCAGATCGAGATCGCTGGGACGGCCGTAGCCATCTTGGATGCGCTGCAGGATCTTTTCGAGCCAGGTCGTTCCTTCACGACACGGCGCGCATTTGCCGCAGGATTCACGGGCAAAGAAACGAACAACACGCAAACAGGCCTTGACTGCGTCGGTGGTTTCGTCCATGACGACGACGGCACCCGAACCGAGCATTGAACCCGCTCGGTCAACGGTGACCTTCTCGAGCGGAAGATCGAGATGTTCCTCGAAGAACCACGGTGCCGATGCACCACCAGGGATGTACGCCTTAAGGGCGCGATCACCGAGGATGCCGCCCGCGTATTGGGGGGCGTAGATGAGGTCGCGGAATGTCGTGACGCCGTACTCGACCTCAAAGACACCTGGGTTCTTGACGTGGCCCGACACAGCGAACATTCGGGTACCGCGTGAGGTCTCCGCACCAAGAGCCGCAAATGCCTCGCCACCATTGATGACGATCCAGGGCAGGTTCGACAATGTCTCGACGTTGTTCACGATGGTGGGCTGCATGTACAGGCCCTTGGCGGCCGGGAAGAACGGAGGCTTGAGACGCGGCATTCCGCGGTTTCCCTCGAGGCTCTCAATGAGCGCAGTTTCTTCACCAACGATGTAGGCACCCGCACCCCACGTGAGCACGACGTCCATGGAGAAGTCGGAACCGAGGATGTTCTTGCCCACATAACCGGCGGCATAGGCCTCGTTCAGCGCAGTTGCGATGCGCTCCTGCGCCAGAGCCATTTCGCCCCGAACGTAAAGGAACGCCTGTCCGCAACCGATGGCATAGCTAGCCAGCAGCACACCTTCAATGAGCTGGTGGGGATCGCGCTCCATAAGCAGGCGATCTTTGTAGGTGCCCGGTTCAGACTCGTCGCCGTTGACAACGAGGTACCGAGGCCAAACGTTCTCGGGGGCGAGGCCCCATTTCACGCCAGCAGGGAATCCGGCACCACCGCGTCCGAGGAGTGTCGCAGTTTTGACCTCGTCGGAAACTGCCGACGGGCCCATCTCCAATGCCTTGCGCAACGCCTGATAACCGCCAGTGGCCTCATAGCCAGCAAGGGTGTGACTGTCAGCGTTGTCGAAGCGCGAAGTAATGATCCGAGGGGCGTCGGTGATCATGGTTGGCCCTCCCCCGCTGCTGCGATCCAGACCGGCGTTGCTTTGTCTTCAGGCGTAACCGAACCGGCGCGGCGATCTTCAGGGATGTGCTGACGGACTTCGGCCAGCACGCCGTGCACGGGGATATCGGATCGCCGACCAGAACGCAGGTCATTCACGAGTTGATCGAAACCTTCGTTGGAGATCCGATGCTCGTAACGATAATTCACCTGCAAGCAGGGAGCCTCGGTGCATGCCGCGATGCATTCGACATCTTCAAGAGTGAAGAGGCCATCAGAGGTGGTCTGTCCAGGGCGGATTCCCAATGTCTTTTCGGCGTGGGCGAGGAGTTCTTCTCCGCCGCGCAATTGACACGAAATGTTGGTGCAGATGTTCACCATGTACCGACCAACCGGCTCCATCTTGAACATCTCGTAGAACGACGCTGTTCCGAGAACTTCGGCCGAAGAAACGCCAACCAGTTCACCGATATGGGCCATTGCGTCGTCGGTGAGGTGTCCGTCCTGCTCTTGGGCGAGGTGGAGTAACGGGATGAGTGCCGACTTCGGTCGCGGATAACGACCAATGATTTCCGATGCGAGAGCGAGGTTCTCACTTGTAAGGCGAGCCATTAGCGATCAACCTCCCCAAGAATCGGATCGACGCTGGAAATAATCGCCACGGCATCGGCGATGAGGCTGCCGTGCATGAGGTGGGGAAGGCTCTGAAGATTCACGAAACTCGGAGCGCGCACGTGCATCCGATACGGGTTCGATGAACCATCGCTCACGATGTAACAACCGAGTTCACCGCGGGGTGATTCGATCGAGACATACGCCTCGCCCTCGGGAACTTTGAAGCCCTCGGTGAAGATCTTGAAATGATGGATGAGTGCTTCCATCGACTCGTCGATCCGAGCGCGGGGCGGAGGAGTGACTTTCTTGTCCTGAATGCGATAGTCGCCCTTCGGCATCTTCTCGAGACACTGACGAACAATCTTCATCGATTCATGGATCTCGGCGAGGCGAATCGCGTACCGATCGAAACAGTCGCCATAGGAACCGACGACCACATCGAACTCGACCTGATCGAAGGCGAGGTACGGCATGTCTCGGCGCAGATCCCAGTCATACCCAGTCGAACGAAGGATGGGACCGGTCACGCCCAAAGCAAGGCATTCCTCGGCAGTGATCGCGCCGACGCCCTGCAGGCGCTCACGCCAAATGGGTTGCTGATTGAGAAGGGTGTCGTACTCGGCGAGTCGACCAGGAAGGATGTCGAGCAGACGGAGCACTCCGTCGCGCCATCCATCGGGAAGGTCTGCAGCGACACCGCCAGGACGGATGTAGTTGTGATTCATCCGTAGGCCGGTGACTTCCTGAAGGAAGCGAAGTGCTTCCTCGCGTTCACGCCAGCCGTAGAGCATCATCGACACCGCTCCGAGATCCATGCCGTTGGTCGCCATGAACAGAAGGTGTGAGGAGATGCGGTTCATCTCGGTCATGAGCATGCGGATCCAGACGGCACGCTCGGGAACTTCGATCTCGAGCAACTTCTCGACGGTGAGGGAGAAGGCCAGTTCTGTAAACAACGGCGCCGCATAATCCATGCGGGTGACGTTGGTCGGACCCTGTAGATAACTGAGTTCTTCGCCGGTGCGCTCCATACCCGTGTGGAGATAACCAATGATGGGCTTACACCGAAGAACCGTTTCGCCTTGAAGCTCGAGCATGAGTCGAAGCACGCCGTGGGTCGACGGGTGCTGCGGGCCCATGTTGATGATCATGGTTTCGTCGTCGGGAATCTGCTCGCGCTCGGCGAGAAGTGCCTCGTTCTCGGATAAGCGAAGCACCGCGCCAAGTTCGCGCAAGCGTTCCGCCGCGGCGACGACGTCGGCTGAGGTGAGTTCCTGGCCTCCCTCAGAGGTCTGGTTCACATTGGTGGGCAGATCATCGAGTGCAGTCATGAGATCAACGATTCGCGGGCGCACCCTTGAACTGCACCGGGATACGACCTGAGTCATAGTCCTTGCGCAGCGGGTGCCCTATCCAGTCCTCAGGCATGAGGATTCGGGTGAGGTCGGGGTGTCCGTCGAACATGATGCCGAACATGTCGAAGGTCTCACGCTCCATTGCTTCTGTGCCGGGGTAAAGAATGAACGCGCTCGGCAAAACCGGATCGGTTTCGGGGATTTGCAACCGCAGCCGCAAGCGAGCTCGCTCGCGATGATTGATCAGGTTGACCACGACCTCAAAGCGCTCAGGCTCGATCCCGGCGGGGAGTTCGCGAGAGAAGTACGTGAGGTAGTCGACGCCACAAAGGTCGATGACGGAGTGATAGCCGCCAGCGTGAAGTGTGGCGAGCAACGACGAGTAGGACTCGCGTGTCGGGTGCAGAACAAGTTGCCCGTGTGAGCGGGTCAGCAACGTATCGAAGAGGGTTTCGGGGGCGATCTCGGCCAGAGTTTCAGCCTCGCCGCTTTCGGCGTCGATGTCGGTCATGGTCAGCCCTGACCCAAGGTGACAGGCACTGGTCCGGACGGGCCGAGTTCCTCGATGATCAGACCGAGGCCTTCACCCTTTCGACGGGTGAGTTCCCCATGTTTGATCTTGTCGTGAAGAGTGAGGATCGCGTGCATCAGCGTTTCTGGCGATGGCGGACACCCTGGGGCGTAGACATCCACGGGAACGATCTGATCGACGCCCTGAACAATGGCGTAGTTGTTGAACATTCCGCCCGATGACGCACATACGCCCATCGAGATGACCCATTTGGGTTCCATCATCTGGTCGTAGATCTGACGAAGGACCGGAGCCATCTTCTGAGAGACGCGGCCGGCGACGATCATGAGGTCGGCCTGACGGGGCGAGGCCCGAAAGGTCTCCATGCCGTAGCGGGCGAGGTCGTAATGCGGCCCACCGGCGGCCATCATTTCGAGCGCGCAGCACGCCAGCCCGAACGTGGCCGGCATGACACTGTGGCGACGCGCCCACTTCACGAGTTCCTCGAGTGTTCCGGTAAGGAAGTTGTGATTGAGTCCCTCAAGCCCGGACTCGAGGATGCCGCCCGTGGGCCTGGTCTCGCTCGACACTTATGCAGCCTCTTTGGTGGATCGGCCTTCAAGACCGACGCGACGGATAGTGGTGGACGTGGTTCGTGCCGGCGAGATGACACCGGAGCGCTTGAGATTCTTGATCGGGCCCCAGTCGAGGGCGCCATTACCGATGAGATAGACGAAGGACTCGAAAACTGCCGCTGTGAAAATGAGAATCGCCGCGATGCCGTACCAACCGAGGGAACGGAACACCACCGCGAAGGGAAAGAGGAAGATGATTTCGATGTCGAACACGATGAAGATCATGGCGACGAGAAAGAACTTCACCGGAAAACGTTCGGGCTGACCCTGTTCAGGGACGATGCCGCATTCGTAGGGCGACGACTTCGCTTCGGAAGGACGTCGAGGAGCAAGGAGCTGTGACACAACGCGACTGACCGCAGCGAAAATGATCGCCAGGACAAGCATTGCGAAGATCGGCAGATACTGCCCCACGCTCCTCAACTCTCCTTGGAAAGAGCGTCGGCCATGGCCTTGTTCTTCATGAGCGTCTTGTCACGATTGTGAAGCGCCCACGCCGTGAGGATGAACAGCGAGACCGAAATCACGAAGTACAGGAATGGGATCACGCGCTCGTTGCCGATATTTCGGACGAAGACCACCGAGATCACCGGCTGTGACGGATCTGCCTTGGGGATCGGCGGAGCCTGACCCGGTACCGCGACCTGCGGAATCACTCGCTGCACCTGAACGACGGTGTAGTTCTTGGGGTTTTTGATCTGGAAGGCCGAGGTGATTCGGTGCTGCGCCCGACAGAAAACGCCACCATTGGGACAGTCGTCCTTCAGAGTCGGCTTCCCGCCGAACTGCCAGGTGTTCAGCTTCTTGTACTCGGCTGTGGTCTTGAAGACGCCCGAGGCAACGAGTTCCGCATCGGCGGCGGCTTGCGCCTCGCCAGCACCAGCTGCCGAAACCAACTTCCACCCGTTCAGTGAATCAGCAGGGAGATACTCACTAATGACGTTGGGGTGGTTGGTCTGGATATCAGAGAGCGTGGTACTTGCCGGATTGGGGAAGTCGGCGGCGATGTCAGGATTTTCGGCGAGAATCGTGCTGACCGAGGGAAGCGATGCGGGACTAATCAGCTGACCCAACGCCTCGATAGTGGGCTGTTCGCCTGAACCATTCACATAGATCTCGACTGGTTTCCATGAAGGAAGATTGCCGCGTGGACCAATGGCGGGAGGCGTGAGCCACCACATGAACGTGAGAATGGTGAGCCACCCGAAAAGTCCGGCGAGCAGCACGAGGAAACCAAGACGGGATCCCAGGTTGGTCCCGAGGATGAGATAGGTGGAGCCCATGAGCACGGCCACTCCAACCAGCACAACAAGAATGCCGCGGATACCCGGATTGAAGGCGATGCCGGCGAAAAGGAGTGACGAAAGTTGCGGCATCAGAGGCTCCGCTCATAGGCAACGACCGCTTCGATCTGGTCCGGAGTAAGCATGACCTGATCCTGATTCATGATTGCGGTCTTGGGATCCTGGGCGTTTGGATTGGTTCCGAAACTGCCCATGCGTCCGCTCGACTGTCCGTTCATACCGTAGGAAGTACCCCTCGGCGGGTAAGCAGAAACAAATTGGACCTGCTTCTCAGCCGCTGGAAACTGACGAAGTTCGGATCCACCAGTGAGGTTGGGACCAAACCCACCACCACCGGACGTACCGGCTTTGCCGTAGGACCAACCCGGGGTATGGCATCGCCCACAGGCGTAGGCGCCACCCGCGAAACCGTCCGAGTAGCCGAGGTTGAACACGGCTTCACCAAGGGTCTTGTATTTGCCATTGGGCACGGTGCAGTTGTTGTTGGCATCGGCCTTACACGAAATGTCGAGGGCCGCCTGGACCTCAGAAAGAGACTGCTCGGCCGGCAGCTGGATCGAAGTGAGGTACGCGATGACCTCTTCGATCTGCTGTTCAGTGAGCGGACCACCACCGGGGGCGCCCCATGCCGGCATCGGGGAGAAACCGCGTCCGTAGTTGAGGATGTAGGTGACCTGTTCGGGCGTGTAGCGGTACATGATCGTGTTGAGGGCCGGGGCCTTCCACTGCACCTGGTCGATATACGCACCGGTCTTCGAGTCGAGCAACGTGTAACTCGCGACGCCACCGACGCCAAGGGGACCGTGACAACCGGCGCACTGCGCACCGACCAAGTAGATCTCTTCGCCACGAGAAATCGCTACGTCTTCAAAGTGCTTGACCATGCCGTCTTGGCGGCCAGGTTCGGCCAGCCAGTAGAGCGGAAGAGTCAGCGCAATAACGCCGAGAGCAACGAGCCCGAGACCGAGGGTTCGATCGAGTTTCTTGGTCTCGAGTTCCTCATCGTCCATATACGGCTTGCGGTTCGGCGCCAGTTCGACCTCGGAACCGACCTCGGCGCGTCCTTTGCGGACGTTGACCGCGATGGCGACCACGAACGCCAGCAGCAGGAGGACAGCAACGACATAGCCGGCTGTCTTCTGCGCGCTCGCCAAAAGATACAGATCGTGCATCAGTGACTTCCTCCACCCACGCAGTGCGGGCCTTCAGCTTCTTGGCCAGTGGTGTTGGTTCCGATCGGCGGACCCTGAATGATCATGCCGGTATCGACGGTAAGCACATCGGAAACAACGGAGGTACCGAAGCGATCCATACCGCGAGGCGCAGGGCCACCCTTCTTTTCACCAGCCATGTTGTACTGCGAACCATGGCAGGGGCACTCGAACCACTGCGAAGTGAGACACGAAGGAACGCGGCAACCGAGGTGCGGACATTTCTGATAGAGCACAACGATGCCGGCTTCCATGGAAGGAAGAACCGGAGCCGGGTAGACCGTCTTGGCTTTTTCGAGGTCCGATTTCGGATACGCCGTCAGCCACATACGGCCTTCAGCCGAATAGAGGAATCCCTTGCTGGAGGCGATCTTGTTCAAGACGTCGGGCACGGGACCCACGCGAATCTTTGACCCGAAACCACCCTTAGGCATTGGCCACAGGAACGCAAGAATCGCAGCACCGAAGCCCGACAGCCCGAGACCCATCATCACGATGATGGAGCGGTTGAAGAACTTGCGCCGGGAGATGCCGATGGCATCGGCATCGGGTGGGACGAATGGGGCAACCTCAGTGTTGGTGGTTGCCGGCGCAGTTGGTCGACGGTCGAGAGCAGCGGAGGCTTCGACCTGTCGGCCCGAAACGCCAACAAGTTCCAACTCTTCAAGCGCGACCGCGGGCTTGTCCTTCTTCACGGTCTCACGACTGAGGGCACCGGTCGCACCGCCACTGTCGCGACGACGCGACGCGGCAAACAGCACCACGCCGGCGAGAACGACGACGATGGGAACAACAACGACGAGAGGATTCATTTGGGGGTCTCCTGCGTTTGCGTCATCACAACTCGAAGAACAGTCCGCCGGTCCAAGGCGTCACGAAGTTGAAGCCGGGACCACGGAAGAAGGAACCAATGATTACGAGAATCGCCCAGAACATCATCTGTATCGTGAACAAGGAGATCGCGAACTTACGATCCTCGGGCTTATTCGACGGGTTCTTGTCGATGTATGGGGCAAGGATCAAAAGGAAGATACCCATGCCCGGAATGGTCACGCCGGCCACCATGGGGTGGAACATTGTGAGAAGTTCCTGGAGGCCGAGGAAGTACCACGGGGCCTTCGAGGGGTTCGGGGTCTGATTGATATTGGCCAGTTCAAGCAGCGGCGCGTTCACGAAAATCGAGAAGATCAGGGTGAACACCGTGATAGCGAGGGCCGCCACGAACTCAACCGCGAGGAGATGGGGCCAGGTGTGGACCTTGTCGACCGGGGTGGATTTGAGATCCTGGATGGAACCAGCCTTGACCACCGTCAGCAATCGTTGGGTGTGACCGCCCGGACCGGTCGCCATGGGAGGCGGTGCGGCTTCGGCCACTGCGGTCGCAACTCCGCCCCCGGCGGCGACAGGAGCAACGGCATCAGCCGCGCCTTCCTTCTTGGCCTTGGCGGATTTCGAACGCTCGAGCAGATGGGCGGGGATACGACTGTCAGTACCAGTCGGTTCGGCGGCGGCAGGAGCGGCGGCGGCTTCTGAAGGCGCGTCACCCTCAGCCTTGGCTGCTGCCTTGGCCTTGGCCTCTTCGGCCCGCTTACGGAGATGTTCTGGGATCTCGGTCATGGCTCCTCGATCACAACGGTCCGGAGATGCCGCCGTCCTTACGAACCCGCCAGAAGTGGATCGCAAGGAAGATGACAGTGACGAATGGAACGAACAAGACGTGCAATACGTACCAGCGCAGAAGAGTGTCGGTGCCTATCTCCTTGCCGCCAAGGAGCACGAACCTCACTTGGTCCCCGAAGACAGGGGTGTACCCCATCATGTTGGTTCCCACGGTCACCGCCCAGAGGGCAAGTTGATCCCATGGGAGGAGATAGCCGGTGAAGGAAAGGAGAAGGGTGAGGGTAAGCAGAATGACGCCGATGACCCAGTTGAACTCGCGGGGTGGCTTATAGGCACCGTGGTAGAAGACCCGAGCCATGTGAAGGAATACCGAAAGAACCATGAGATGGGCAGCCCATCTATGCATGTTCCTGACCAAAAGACCGAAGGCCACCGAGGTCTGAAGGGTGTAGATGTCGTTCCATGCCTGCGCCGCCGTCGGGCGGTAGAAGAACATCAAGAAGATGCCGGTGATCGTGAGCAGGATGAAGAGGAAGAAGCTCAAGCCACCGAGACAGAGGGTGTAACTGACCTTCACCGCGTGACGCTTCACCTTCACCGGATGAAGGTGGTACAGCACGCTGTTCATGATCACGTACGAGCGATTACGCGGGCTATCGGTGTAGCCCTTACGGAACACTGAACCCGGTCGGAAGATCGAGTTCCAGGCCTGTGAGCCCTGCGTCTTATCGACGACTTCACTGACGCGCTGGGCGGGGGTCTTCTTCCCGCTGGGGCGCTCCATGGTCTTGGCCAAGGCAGTTACTCCGTGTGAGCCGAAACCGAGAAACGGTTCCGGGAGGGTGGTTCGAGTTCAGAAGGTAAGGAAAAGGCAATAAAAATCAAGCAAAACAAGGTGTAGCACTAACCGAGACGCATCCCATAGCCGTAGCCGTGAGTTGGCGTGCGTTGATGGGAGTCCCCATCGGCCGGCGCCGCGCCGACCTTTCCAAGGATGATGACACCAGTCGGGCACCGGTCCACGCAAAGCGCGCACCGGGTACAGACATCGTCATCAATAAGGAATACCGAGTGATCGCCGGGATCGTCCCCGGGAAGTTCGGTGCCAAGGGCCTCGTCGATCGAGGAGGTCCTGACCAAGTGGATGCACTTCCACGGGCAGATGTCGACACAGCCCTCGCAGGTGATGCATTCGGATTGATCGATATGGATGAACTGCTTGGGCTTGACCGCTTTCGAAAGCCACTCCGCGTCGACTTCCCGCAGAACGTAATCGTCGCGGAACTCGGGCATCGGTGGATTGGCATCGACGCGGGCCATGATCAGCTCTCCCTGACTAAGGGGCGACCGTATTCAGAGGTAACGCTGGCCTTCGAGGACTCGGCCGCAGCAGCGCGCTTGCCCCGGTTCTGCCACCAGATCCACAGAGCAATCTGACCCCCGAGGAGGACCACGTAGATCAGCACGGCGATGATGTCGCGGAGCGTCTGATAGGTGATCGTGATCGGACTCCAGCCGCCGGCCGACTGGGGCTTGAGAATCCCACCCGGGCCGAGCAGCAGCTTGTCTGGTCGCCAGCCGAGTTCATTGCCCGACCATGTCAGAAAAAGGTGGGGAACAAGGCCATAGGCCCAAAACATAAGGAAAAAGGCATAGACGGAAGCCACCATGGCCTCGCCCCACGTGAGCGGGGTACCTACTGGACGTCGCTTGGCCATCGGAATCACGAGTGCGGTCAAAATGACCGTCACAAGCACCGATGCGATGAACGCAACCACCCGGGTTGGCCTCCCTCGTGAACGTTTGCACAAATGGTACGGACGGGACTGTGCCAGATCCGAGATGACGGCTCCGGCGCTCCAATTGTTTAGCACCGCCTGAAGCGGGTTGAGACATTCCACGGGGCATTCGTCGACGTGACATTTCACCGGAGGCGATCCGCGAACTCTGAGCCCCGATACTTGGCTCGGGCCTCTCCGCGTCGTCTAGGTTTGCCACTGTGCGGTCGGCTCATGTCGACCTCTCCAGCGAACGTGTCCCGATCGCTGTTCCTACTCTCTCCCCGTCTGCTTCGGAGGAACCGTGACCGAAGTTCCCGAGCATCTGCTCAAGCGCTCCAAAGACCGTCGGACCTCACTCGACGGCGGAACACCGGCTGAATCAGATGCCGCCCCGGTCGCCGCGAGTGCGCCGGTAGAAAAAGCGACGGCTGCAGCGGCGCCTGCTGCAGTGGCCCCGGCAGCTGCACCCGAACCGGTGCCGCCCTATGTCGAAGCGGCCATCAAACGCAAGAAAATCCCGATCTGGGTGATGCCCGTTCTGGCGTTCCTGCCACTGTGGGCCGTGATCTACATCGGTGGTCTCTCACCAGCGGCAAGCGGAGCGCCTTCGCAGTTGGCTACTGGCCAGGCACTGTTCACTGCGAACTGCGCGGGTTGTCATGGTTCGGGTGGTGGAGGCGGCGTGGGCCGTCCCATGAACGAGGGGAATCTCGTTGCCACCTTCCCTGACATCATCGGACAACTCGAGTTTGTCTGGCTTGGTTCCAACGGCACTGGTCCTGCGGGAACTCCCTACGGCAACCCGGCCCGTGAAGGTGGCCAGCACAAGACACTCAGTTGGAACGGCAACCCGATGCCCAACTTCAACAAGTCGCTCAGCCAGGCCCAGTTGCTCGCCGTCGTGCGCTACGAGTGGGAAGGGCTTTCCGGAGGCAAGACCACCGTCGATGCGAACGGAAACATCACCTACGCCGATGGAAAGCCGATGCTCAACGCCGCCGGCGAACTCATCACGCCCGATGGAAAACTTCTTTTCGATCCGGCGGGCAAACTCACCATCCAGCCCAACTGGACGACTCCGACCGGCGCCAAGTCCTGAACCTCGCGTAGTGAGACGGGCAGCGACAGCGCACCTCACACAATCAGTTCGTGATCGGGACCTCGCTTCGGCGGGGTCCCTTCGCGTTCAGCGCGACGCAACAGCGGCGGCGGCCGCATGTGCAGCGTCGGCAATCGCCGTGAGGATCTCGTCATCATGAGCAAGACCAGGGAACATCACTTCATAGGCACCCGGAGCGATAGCAACTCCGCGATCAAGAAGTTCATGGAAGAACGCTGCGTAGATCGCTTCATCGGTGGTGCACGCACTCACATAATCAATCGGCGCAACGTCACCGAAGAACAAACCGACGAGTGACGCGAACCTTGGGACACAAACATCGATTCCCGCGGCCGCAAATGCATTTGCGAATGAACCGGCAAGGCAGTCGGCACGAGACTCAATCAATGCGTAGGCGTCATCATCGAGAAGCGAAAGCGCTGCGAGACCGGCAGCAGTTGCGAGGGGATTACCTGACAACGTTCCGGCTTGGTACACAGGTCCAAGCGGGGCGAGATTGTCCATTACATCAGCGCGACCTCCGAAGGCTCCTACCGGCAAGCCTCCGCCAATGATCTTTCCGAACGCAGTGAGGTCAGGGACCACACCAAGAAGTTGTTGAGCACCACCGCGCGCAACACGGAATCCCGTGATGACCTCATCGAAGATCAGCAACGCGCCGACACGATCACATTCGATTCGCAGGCCTTCAAGAAACCCCGGTACCGGAAGAACGAGGCCCATGTTGGCAGCGCACGGTTCGACGATCACCGCGGCGAATGTCTCATCAAGCGTCGGAACGACGTTGTACGGAGCAACCACAGTGTCGGCAATCGCGTTCTCAGTAACACCTGCAGATGCGGGTATTCCAAGCGATGCCATCGCCGTTCCACCAGAGACGAGCAGACCATCACTATGGCCGTGGTAATTACCTGCGAACTTGAGAATCTTCGGACGTCCGGTAGCGCCGCGGGCCACACGGATCGCACTCATTGTGGCCTCAGTGCCGCTGTTCACCATACGAATTTTTTCGCATGAGGGAACGCGCTCATTGATCGCTTCGGCCAACTCGACCTCGCGAGGAGTCGGCGCACCGAACGAGGTGCCGTCTGTCGCTGCCTTCTGGATCGCTTCGATGATCTTGGGATGCGCGTGGCCTGCGATGATCGCGCCGTAGCTCTGCACAAGATCAAGGAACGTTGTTCCCTCGACGTCGGTGACGCGCGCACCCTTTCCACTGGCAACGAAATAGGGAGTGCCTCCCACCGAACGAAATGCCCGCACTGGGGAATTCACGCCGCCGGGGATGACCCTTTGACCGCGTTCGAACAACGACTCGTTTGTTGGTTTCATCACATCAATCGTTGAGAAGTTCGGCGACATCGCGCGCGAAGTACGTGAGCACCATGTCGGCGCCAGCGCGACGAATGGCTGTGAGTTGTTCGAGAGCGACAGCTTCGCCGTCGATCCATCCACGCTCGGCGGCTGCCTTCACCATCGCGTATTCACCCGATACGTGATAGGCCGCCATCGGAACATCGACCTCTTGACGAGCCCGAGCGATGATGTCGAGATAGGACATCGCTGGCTTCACCATCACGATGTCGGCCCCCTCGAGCAGATCCTGACGAATCTCCTCGAGCGCTTCGCGAGCATTCGCCGGATCTTGTTGGTATCCCTTCCGGTCGCCACCATCGTGAATGGTGACGTCGACTGCGTCTCGAAACGGGCCGTACAAGGCCGATGCATATTTCGCCGAATACGCCATAATCGCCGTCTCGAGAAAGTCTTCCTCGTCGAGTGCGTCGCGGATTGCGGCCACGGCACCATCCATCATTCCCGATGGAGCAACAACATCGGCACCAGCAGTTGCCTGCGCGATTGCCACGTTGGCATAGAGATCAAGCGTCGCATCGTTATCGACACTTCCGCGACCATCGAGAACTCCGCAGTGTCCGTGCGAGGTGTATTCGTCGAGGCAGAGGTCAGCCATCAGCACCACACGATCACCAAAGGTGTCGCGCAGTTCGCGCAACGCGATCTGCACGATGCCGTCGGGATCCCATGCCCCCGAACCGATGTCGTCCTTCGTCTCGGGAACACCGAAGAGAATGACACCCGGGATGCCGAGACCGATGAGGTCAGCGACTTCCGAACGAAGCGAACCCAGCGTGTGTTGCACAACTCCAGGGAGCGATGCGATCGGCTGGGGTTTGATGATTCCCTCGCGCACAAAAAGCGGCGCGATCAGATCAGCGGGGTCGAGACGCGTCTCGGCGACGAGACGACGAAGGGCCGGCGTGCGGCGAAGACGACGGAGTCGACGTTGAGGGAAGCTCATTGAACGAGAGCCTAGGCACGCCGCTGTTGGCGGCCGAATCGAGAACCACGAACAGTTCGAGAACGGGTCGGAGCTCTGGGCACATCGCGTGGAGCAAATTTTTCGACAATGGCATCGATGAGCCCATCGATTGTGTGGACATCAGCGATCACATCAACGCGCAGTCCCGCTCGTCGCGCCGTATCGGCAGTAATCGGTCCGATACAAGCAACGTGTTCCGGGATCGTGTCGATACCGAATGACGCGATCCAATTTTCGACTGTCGAGGAAGAAGTGAAAGTAATGATGTCGGCACCACGTACCCGTTCCCGCTCGTCGTCAGACGGTTGCACAGGGATGGTCCGATATGCATCGACAACATCGACATGCCAGCCCATTGCCCTCAAACCATCCGGCAACACGTCTCGGGCAACCGCCGCTCGAGCAAGGAGGACTCTCCCCTTCTCGCTTCCGTGCGGGAGCGGAAACGCCTCGAGTAGCGACTCGGCGATGAACCGTTCAGGAACCAGATCGGCAACGAGATTGTTCTCGGCCAAGGCCTCTGCAGTCCCGGGCCCGATTGCCGCGAGTTTCACACCGGCGACATCTCGACCATCGCGCAGTTGCTCACAGAAGCGAGCCGCCCCGTTGGCCGAGGTGAGGACGACCCAGTCATACGAAGGGAGATGTTCGATCGCCGCGCTCAGTGCAGCACCTTCGTCGACCGGATCAACAATCTCGATCGTTGGAACAATGATGGCCTCGGCGCCTTCATCATGAAGGCGATCGGCGAGCATTGACGACTGATGGCGCGGCCGGGTAACGATCACTCGCCTACCGAAGAGCGGTCGAGATTCAAACCACGACAGATCGAGCGCTGCAACCTGACCAATCACAATGACGCTCGGCGAAGCAAGCGCCTCCCCCGCAATCTTCGAGAGTGTCGAACGAACCGTGTGCTGCTCTGGCCGCGTTCCCCAACGAATCGCTGCCGCCGGAGTGTCCGGAGCGAGTCCAC
Organism: Actinomycetes bacterium; assembly: GCA_037139155.1. Lineage (GTDB taxonomy): Bacteria > Actinomycetota > Acidimicrobiia > Acidimicrobiales > Acidimicrobilacustridaceae > Acidimicrobilacustris. The sequence goes on from JBAXGZ010000002.1 coordinate 21,741, forward strand.
CGGCAAGCAAGCGATCAACGATCTTGGCAAGTCGACCGATCCCCATCAGGATCACGATCGTGCCGCCCAACTGCGCTGCAGCCTCCCAGTTGACGTGATCACCCTTGTCGGGGTCCTCGTGGCCGGTGATGACGGTGAACGAGGTCGAGGAATGTCGAAGCGTCACCGGGATGCCGGCGTAGGCGGGCACTGCGATCGCAGACGTCACGCCGGGGACCACCTCGAAGTGGATGCCCGCCGCAGCGAGGGCCGCTGCTTCCTCGCCCCCGCGGGCAAAGACGAACGGATCGCCGCCCTTGAGTCGAACAACGGTGAGTCCCTGCTTGGCTTTTTCGACCAAGAGCGCGTTGATGTCGTCCTGGGGCATGACGGTCCGACCTGCCGATTTCGCCACACTGATGCGTTCTGCGCCGGAAGGGGCGAGATCGAGAAGGGCCCCCACCGAGAGTCGGTCATAGACAACGACATCGGCCATGGCCAAAGCTTCCGCGCCGCGCCGCGTCAGCAAACCCGGATCGCCCGGCCCAGCTCCGACGAGAAACACAGTCACATTGCGAGCCTAGGGGGACGGCCTCGCTCCCGACTCCTCCGCCCCGCCTCCGGACCTCGCCTGACCGGTATGGCCAAGGTCACAGCATCTTCTTTGAGGTTTCTCGAGGAAGTCGAAATATTTAGCACTAAATTCCGTTACATCCCCTGACGGCATGTCAGCCGATGCAAAACCCAGGAGTCGAAATGGAATCCATGTTGCTCGCAGCAGCCCGACCCGAATGGATGGACCACGCCTCGTGCAAGGGCCGGACCACACTTTTTTTCGGGATCGCCGGAGAACGACCCGAACGCCGAGTCCGTCGAGAAGCCACGGCCCGGGCGATGTGCGCAGCCTGTCCGGTCAGTTTCGAATGCCGAGAGATGGCTCGTGAGAATCGCGAGAACGGATTCTGGGGCGGCGAGAACGAAGAAGAGCGCGCCTCGGCCGGACACTCCCCTCGTTCGATTAGTCGTCGCTCGGTGCAGGACGCGGCTCGCGCCTCCTGAACACCAGAACATTCCGAAGAGTTAGCGCCGCACTGCGCCGTAGGCATCAAGCACGCGGCCGCGGCTAAACGCAAGGTCAACAATCGGCTCGGGATAATTCGTACCGAGTTCGACCCCTCCGGCGGCAAGTTCAAGCGGACCGACCGTCCATGGTTCGTGGATCGCCGTCGAGTCAAGCGCTGCAAGTTCAGGCACCCAACGCCGGATGTAGTCGCCGCCGGCATCGAATCGTTGACCCTGAAGAACAGGATTGAAAACGCGGTTGTAGGGAGACGCATCAGGACCTGTACCTGCGACCCACTGCCAGTTGCCAACATTCTGAGGAACATCAGCGTCAAGCAACACATGGCGGAAATATCGTTCACCGCGTCGCCAATCGATAAGCAGATTCTTGACGAGGAACGATGCAGTCACCATACGCACGCGGTTGTGCATCCAGCCCAACTCACGAAGTTGTCGCATCCCGGCATCGACAAATGGATACCCCGTGCGTCCGTTCTTCCAAGCTTCGAATCCTGCGTCGTCCTGACGCCATTGGATCGCCGAGTACTGCGATTTCATTGGCGCGTCGACAAGCGTCGGCGTAGACGAAAGTAAGTGCGCATACCAGTCGCGCCACGCAAGTTGCCGAACAAGCGCCTCGCGCCCCGCCGAAGACTCACCAACGATTTGCGCAACGCGGCGCGGCGACAAGGTTCCGAATCGAAGATCGATAGAGAGTTGCGAAGTTCCGAGGATGGAAGGAGTGTTTCGATTCTCCTCGTAGGAGTCAGCTCGAGCGACGGCCACATCGAGTCGGGTCAGCGCGCCACTCTCACCAGGTTGCGCGGCGTCGCCCTGCTCTCCATCAAGAACGGGATAGGCGAGGTCAATGGTGGGAAGTGCATCACCGGGATCATCGATGATCCTTGCGTCACCAGACGTTGGCCAGGGTGACCACGGCGTGCGCTCCCACACGCGGAAAAAGGGGGTGAAGATCTGAGAAAGCGTTCCTTTGTTCGTGCAGATCCGCCCGGGCTCATGGACAAGGGTTCCCCACTCCGGCACCCATTCAATGTCCAATTCGTCCAGAGCCGTCTTCACCGCAGAGTCCCGATTTGAGGAATACGGCGTGACGTCGTGATTGAGGTGGACCGCGGCGACTCCCAGCCGCTTCGCTTCAGTCGGGATCACCACACGCGGATCGCCGACACGGATGAGGAGCCGGCCACCATGACGGGCCAACGAGTCGTCCAACGCCGCTACGTCACCGAGAAGGCGAGCGGTTCGACGAGGACTGGCCCGATCCAGCAACAACGGATCGACAACAAATACCGCCGTGACGAGCTGGTGTTCCGCCGTTGCAGCGGCCCACGCCGGATTGTCGTCGAGACGAAGGTCTCGTCGAAACCAAACAAGTCCCGCCGAAGACGCCATATCGATCAGGCGATCGGTCGACCGAAGGGAATGTCGGCCCAAGTCGACAGAAATGTTTCGGCGATTTCACATGCACCGAGCAGCGGTCCAGACGCGTGGTCCATCAATTGGGCAATGCCGTCTCCGACGAGTGCTGCGGCATCGGTGGTTGAGCCCTTGACAGGCCACGCCGCGAGGTGACCAGAAGTGGTCACGAAATCAGGAAGGACGACGACACCGGCACGATCAAACGCAGCGAGTGCTTTGGTGGTCACCGGCATCGGGCCGCTTGGAACAATCAACCGGGCGTGCACTTTTTCGACGTTGGCGTGGCCAATCAGGCCGACCTTTGACCCGGCGACTAACACGTCGACCTCGGCATGGATCACCGCATTGGCATCTTCGGAGACATCGGGCTCGACCACGGTCGCTCCCGCCGATCGAAACAGTTCAACCAGCTTGGAACTCATCGCATCAAAGGTCTCGATCGCAACGGTGCGGCCAGCAACTCCGCCGAGTGCTCGTTCGGCGGCAGAGAGGATCCCCACTGCGGTCAATGAATCGCGGTCGGTCCACCATGCATCGGGACGAGGATCTCGCGCTCGCAGTCCCGCCAGATCATCGGCGTTTATGCCGCGTCCGGCGCTGAGATGCACCGTCGCAAATGCATCCTCGCCAAGTTCGACCGCAAAGGCGCCGATGGCCTCGGCCTTGGCATCGACGGGTGCGTTGACAGCCGCTGATGCTCCCGAAACCTTCCGACCAAAAAATGCGTAGCGGTAGGTTTCGGAACGGGCCAGCCAAGTTGCTCCGTCGACCAGCACCTTTGGTGCCGAGCGAACGATGCCGATAGCCATCGGAGCATCGACGAGATCGATGACGACGAATGCGTCAGTGGTGGTGAGTTTGCGCGTGGTCACGGTGAGGGAGTCTCGCACAGTCCCCGATTGCGACCTTCGTCAGACGATCACGGAACCGGGCAGAATGAACCCATGGAAACCATCGATGTGGTCATCGAAATCCCCCGCGGAAGCCGCAACAAGTACGAGGTCGACCATGAAACCGGTCGGATCCACCTCGATCGACGTCTCTTCTCGGCCACTACCTACCCCACTGAATACGGATTCATCCCCGACACGCTTTCTGAGGATGGTGACCCCCTCGACGTTCTGGTTCTCACCGAGGACCCGACCTTTCCGGGTTGCTGGATCAACGTTCGCCCGGTGGGTGTGATGTGGATGACCGACGATGCGGGCCGGGACGCCAAGATCATCTGCGTCCACCACCGTGAGCCACGTTGGCGAGACACCGCGGACATTGGTGACATCCCGCCCGAGACGCTGGCCGAGATCAAGCACTTCTTCTCTATTTATAAAGACCTCGAACCCGGCAAGTTTTCCGATGTCGGTGATTTCGAGGGTCGTAACGCCGCCTGGACAGAAATCGAGGCGTCACTTGCTCGTTACGTCCCTCACGGCTCTTCAAACAACACAACCACCGGTCACTGAGCCGAGAGATAGGCGCAATGTCGACAGAAGGTTCCAAACGAGCAGTTGTTGCGGCGATGATCGCCAACCTTGGTATTGCGATCGCGAAATTCATCGGGTTTCTCTTCACCGCGTCAAGTTCACTGCTCGCCGAAAGCGTTCATTCCATGGCCGACACCGGCAATCAGGTGTTGCTGCTCTTCGGTGGAAAGCGTTCGCGGATGGCCCCCGATCGCAAGCATCCGTTCGGTTACGGACGGGAACGTTTCTTCTGGGCCTTCGTCGTTTCAATCGTCCTTTTCACGCTCGGCGCGATGTTCGCGATCTACGAGGGAATCGAAAAGGTCATGCATCCCCACAAGATCGACTCACCCCAATGGGCCATCGGCATCCTCGCCGTGTCAATCCTGCTCGAGGCGAATTCGTTCCGAACTGCAGTCCACGAAGCCCGACCGGCGAAGGGGAATTCGTCTTGGCTGGCGTTCATTCGTCGATCGCGATCACCCGAACTTCCCGTCGTCATCCTTGAGGACATCGGGGCACTCATCGGTCTTGCCTTCGCACTTTGTGCTGTCGTGATTGCGGTCGTGACTGGGAACGGTGTGTGGGATGGCGTCGGCTCAATCGTGATCGGCACGCTTCTCGGGGTCATCGCCATTGTCCTCTCCACCGAAATGAAGAGCCTCCTCATCGGAGAATCCGCGACCGAGGACGACGAGAATGCCATCCGATCCGCCATCGACAACTCTTCGGTAGTGAACCAACTCATCTCGCTTCGAACCGAACACATCGGCCCCGAGGAGATCCTCGTCGCCGCCAAGGTCGAATTCGATCGATCGCTCACGATGGCCGAACTGGCCGACGCCATCGATGACGTTGAGGTCACAATCCGCACCGCTGTCCCCGCCGCTCGAAGGATCTTTCTTGAACCGGACGTGGTGAAGCCCGAACTCGGCGGTGAGGGCGACCCCTGGTCAGGGCTCGAGGGTCGTCCGCACTAGGAAATGCCGGCGAAGTAGCAATTCCCGACCTATGGGGTCGACTTTTGCGCTTCGTTCGGGCATGATGACGCCCCACCCACTTTCGAGCCATGGAGGCTTCCGAATCATGGCACTGCGCCTTGGCGATATCGCCCCCGACTTCACCGCTGACACCACCCAGGGCAACCTGTCCTTCCATGACTGGAAGGGCGACTCATGGGCCGTCCTGTTCTCCCACCCGAAGGACTTCACTCCGGTCTGCACCACCGAACTCGGCACCGTTGCCAAGCTTAAGCCCGAATGGGACAAGCGCAATGTGAAGCCCATCGGTCTCTCGGTGGACCCCGTCGACTCCCACCTCCTGTGGGAAGGAGACATCGAGGAGACCCAGGGACAGGCCGTCAACTTCCCGGTGATCGCTGACCCGGACCGCTCAGTGGCCGATCTCTACGACATGATCCACCCGAATGCCAACGACACGATGACCGTCCGCTCGGTGTTCATCATTGATCCGGCCAACAAGGTTCGCCTGATTCTCACCTATCCGGCCAGCACCGGTCGCAATTTCGACGAGCTGCTTCGCGTTATCGATTCGTTGCAGCTCACCGACGGTTACAAGGTCGCGACCCCAGCGAACTGGACCGATGGCGACGACGTCATCGTTGTTCCGGCCCTTTCCGATGAAGAGGCAACCGAGCGTTTCCCCAAGGGCTTCAAGAAGCTCAAGCCCTACCTTCGCATTACCCCTCAGCCCAACCGCTGAACAAAACGCACGAACGAGTCGCATCAACAAAAGTCAAAGGGGACAGGCCACCGCCTGTCCCCTTTGAACGTACAGGGCCTAGCCTTTCGAGCGTGACAACGACGACGACACCCTCCCCCGCCGCTACAACCACTGCCGCCCACACCGAAAACGTGAGCAAGGTGTACGGAGCTGGCGACACCCTCGTGACTGCTCTCGACAACGTGAGCGTCTCATTCGAACGCAGCAAGTTCACTGCGATCATGGGCCCATCAGGCAGCGGCAAATCCACACTTATGCATTGCGTCGCCGGCCTCGACACCATCAACTCGGGTCGAATCTTCATCGGCGATGTCGATCTCAGCGGCCTGAACGACAAGCAACTCACACGCCTGCGCCGCGACACGATCGGGTTCGTCTTTCAAGCATTCAATCTTGTGCCCACCCTGACTGCGCTCGAAAACATCACCCTTCCGATGGATCTTGCTGGTCGGGCCCCCGATCAGGAATGGCTCGACACCATCATCTCCACGGTCGGTCTCGGCGATCGCCTCTCGCATCGACCAAGTGAACTCTCAGGCGGACAGCAACAACGTGTCGCCGCCGCTCGAGCGCTTGCCAGCCAACCGGCGATCATCTTCGCCGACGAACCCACCGGCAATCTTGATTCGCGCAGTGGCTCAGAAATTCTTGACTTCATGCGCGCTGCTGTCGACAAGTTCTCTCAGACCATCGTGATGGTCACTCATGACCCGCTTGCTGCGAGTTATGCAGATCGAGTGGTTTTCCTCGCCGACGGCAAGGTCGTTGACGATATGCAATCGCCCACCACTGATTCGGTGATCGATCGCATGAAGAGTTTCGGGGCCTGACGTGCTGAAAGTCACCCTGCGTGGGCTTATGGCCCACAAGGTTCGCCTCATCGCGACCGCGATCTCAGTTCTGCTCGGTGTTGCGTTCATGTCGGGCACCCAGGTGCTCACGTCGAGCGTCAGCGCGAGTTTCGACAAAGTCTTCTCCGATGTCTACGCCTCGATCGACGTCGTGGTTCGTTCAACGAACAAGATCGAAACACCATTCGGGTCGCAACGAACACGAATCTCTGAATCAGTCATCCCGACGGTGAGCGGTGTTGCCGGTGTCGAGGCGGCTGAAGGTCAGGTCGTGGGCCAAATCAAAGTTCTGGGCAAGGACAACAAACCTCTCGTTGCTACTCAAGGGCCACCGAACTTCGGTCTGAATTGGTTGACTTCGCCGTCACTTAACGGGTGGACCGTGATCGACGGCACCGCACCGACCGGTGCGACCGACATCGTCCTTGATGCGAAGACGGCCAAAGACGGTGACTTCGCAATCGGCGACACCGTCAATGTGTCTGTCACCAAGGGCGTGCAGTCATTCTCATTGGTGGGCATCGCGAAATTCGGGAAACTCGAGACCTGGGGCGGCGCGCAGTCCGCGCTCTTCTCCACATCAACTATTCAGGCACTCGTCGGAGAACCGGGGATGTATGACTGGATCTCGATCGCTGGACGAAACGGCGAGTCTCAGACGCAGCTGCAGGAAGCAGTAGCCACAGCGATCCCAAGCGGTACAGAGGCGATCACTGGCAAAGAGTTCACTGCTGAAAGTCAGGATGCCTTCCAAAAAATCATCGGGATCTTCAGCACGTTCCTGCTGGTCTTCGCACTCATCGCGCTGTTCGTTGGCTCGTTCATCATCTACAACACGTTCTCCATCATCGTGGCGCAGCGCACGAAGGAACTCGCTCTCTTGCGGGCTCTCGGCGCGAGCCGAAGTCAGATTCTTCGCTCAATCGTTCTTGAGGCGCTCTTCGTCGGACTCGGCGCGTCGATCATCGGTGTCGGCTTCGGAGTCCTCCTCGCCATCGGCCTCAACAAGTTGATGCAGTCGATCGGCTTCTCCGGTCCCGATACCCCGATCGTCATTCCGCCGGTCGCCATTGCGGTCTCAATCATGGTCGGAACGATCATCACGCTCGTGTCTGCTGTCTTCCCAGCGAAACGGGCGGCAACCGTCCCTCCGATAGCCGCTATGCGCGACGTCGCGGTCGACCGCACCGGAGCGTCAAAGCGTCGAGTCGGAATGGGAATCGTGTTGCTGGCCCTCGGAGCGTTCATGCTCTGGTACGGACTGAACGGAAAATCTGATTCCGCGCTGCAGATCATCGGCGGTGGCGCCTTCTTCGTCTTCATCGCCCTCACCGTCATCGGCCCAGTCATTGCCACTCCGTTTGCCAGCGTTCTTGGCTGGCCACTGCAGAAATCGAGCCGTATCACCGGCCGCTTGGCGCGCGAAAACGCGATGCGGAATCCGCGCCGAACCTCGACCACTGCTTCGGCCCTCATGATTGGTATCGGCCTTGTCGGATTCATCGCAGTGACTGCGCAATCCATCAAGGTCTCGACCGTCGACGCCATCAATCAATCAGTGACCGGCCAGTACGTGGTCACCACCGATAGTTTCGGATCAACCGCACTTCCGGAGTCAATGGCTAACGATCTCAACGCTGTACCGGGCGTTCAAACCGCAGCCGGTATCAGCGGAACATTCGCCAACATCAAGGGCTCCAGCAAGGTCCTACTTGCGGTCGATCCGCCGGCCATCAACCAGGTCATCAAGTTCACCGATGTTCAAGGGTCCTTTGCCGATCTCGGTATCGGTCAGATCGCTGCATCAGAGAAACTGGCCAAAGACAAAAACTTGGCCATCGGCGACCCGATCTCTGCGCAGTTCCTTCAGGGTGGTCCAACGACACTCGAACTCACTTCGATCTATAAGACCGAATTTCCGATGCAAGGACCCGGCTGGATTATCTCCACCGACGAATTCAATTCGGTTGTGCCCCCCTCGCAACAGACGTATTCGGCGATCTACATCAAACTCAAAGACACTTCTTCGGCCGGAGTTACCGCTGCCCTCCCGGGGCTGCAGGCCGTCACCGACACCGTCCCCGGGGCAAAACTGCAGAACCTCACCGAGTACAAGAAGGCACAGACCGATCAGGTCAATCAGTTCCTCCAGATCGTGTACGTGCTCCTTGCCCTTGCGCTCGTCATCGCCATTGTCGGTGTCGTGAACACGTTGCTGCTCTCGGTCTATGAACGCACCCGAGAACTCGGGTTGTTGCGCGCCGTGGGGATGAGCCGACGTCAGGTGAGATCGACCATTCGTCTCGAATCAGTCATCATCAGTTTGATGGGCACGCTGATCGGTCTCGTCATCGGCATCGTCTTCGGCTGGGCCCTCGTCACTGCACTGGCCGACCAAGGGATCACCTCCTTCGCCATCCCTTGGACGCAGTTGGTGATCATCGTGATCATCGCGATCCTCGCCGGTGTCGGAGCAGCGCTCTATCCCGCACGACGGGCTGCACGCCTCGACGTCCTTCAAGCGATTTCGAGCGAGTGATGGCCCACGATCCTGCTGCTCTCGATCCTGAAGTCACCACGTTTCTCACCGAGCGTCACTTGGCGTCACTCACCACAATGCGCGCCGACAACACACCTCATGTTGTTGCTGTCGGTTTCACCTGGGACGCTGAGGAATCGCTCGTACGGGTCATCACGTGGGCGGGAAGCCGGAAGGCCCGAAATGTTGCCGAACGGCCCGGCTCACCGGCAGCAGTGTGTCAGGTCGATGGCGGTCGTTGGCTGTCACTCGAAGGCACGGCGACTGTTACCAGCGATCCCGAACGCGTCCGTCTTGCCGTCGAACGATACGCCGAGCGATACCGGGAACCGAAGCAACGAGACGACCGCGTCGTGATCGAAATTGGGGTCACCCGCATCATGGGTCGGGGCTAACTCTCTCGAAAGAACAGCACTGCTTTGGCGGTGATGAACAGCTCTCCGTCCTCGTAGACTTACTTCATGGCCCCGAACAAACAGCGCGAGTGGCATCCCGCATTCGAGGAATATTGCGAGGCCATTTTTGAATTGCGAGAAGACGACGTCGACGTGATCCAAGCGCGCATTGCTGATCGACTTGAACTGTCCCGACCTGCCGTTTCGGAAATGATTCGCCGAATGGAAGGCGCCGGCCTCGTCGAAATCAACGGTGGCGTCATTCGTTTGCTGCCTGATGGACATGCGCTCGCCGAAACCGTCGTTCGACGCCATCGCCTCGCCGAACGATTCCTCACCGACATGCTTGGTCTGTCGTGGGCCGAGGCTCACGACGAGGCCGGAAGATGGGAGCACGTGATCTCCCCCACTGTGGAACTTGCGATGATGCGTGCACTTGGCGATCCCACGACCTGCCCTCATGGCAATCCCATCCCCGGGACCGACTATCAGCCACCCACCTCGGTGGCGCTCAACACGCTTGGGGTTGGACAGGCATTCACCGTCTCGCGTATTCCGGAGGAACTCGAATTCACTCCGGGACTCCTCGAGTTCCTCGAATCGTCATCGTTACTTCCTGGACATTCGGGCGTTGTCACTGCGCGCGCCCCCCAGGGAACCACCGTGGTGGAAATCGATGGTCAGACAGTTGAGATCGACCTGTTCGCGACGCAACGCATCCTCGTCACCGCCGCCTGATCTCACATCAACTCATCAGAGAAATAGAGAAGAAATCCAAAATGGTTCGAAAGCCGAAACACCTTCGATACATCGGTAGTGCCCTGATTGCGGCCTTGACAATTGTTGGCACCGCTTGCAGCAGTGGCTCCAAATCATCTGACGAGGCGACTGCACCGAACGGTGCAGTCGCCTCGTCAATCACGATTGGCTACCAAAAAGTACCGAATGGCGATCTTGTAGTGAAACAGCAAAGGCTTCTAGAAAAAGCATTCGGCGACAACGTTGCGATCTCGTGGAGATTGTTTGATTCAGGCGGCTCTGTAAATGACGCAATCCTGGCAGGAAGCATTGACATCGGTCTGGTTGGGTCAAGCCCCGCATCTCGCGGTATTTCTACCGGCATCGCCTATCAGATTCCGTGGATTTTTGACGTCATCGGAACGGCCGAAGCACTTGTCGTGAAGTCAACCTTGGGAATCAATTCGATTGCTGATCTCAAGGGCAAAACAATCGCAACTCCGTTTGCTTCAACCGCGCACTACAGCCTTCTCGCTGCGCTACAGGACGCAGGACTCTCGGATTCAGATGTCAAGGTCATTGACAGCGAACCCGATGCGATCTACGCAGCGTGGCAGCAAGGTTCTATCGATGGCGCATACGTTTGGAACCCAAATCTGGCGAAGCTCGTTTCAGGTGGAGGAAAGGTCCTCATCACGAGTGAGGACCTTTCAAAGGAGGGGAAGACCACCTATGACCTTGCCGTTGTCACCAACTCATTCGCGACGAAGTACCCCGCCGCCGTCCAGATTTGGATCAACCAACAGAACATTGCTGTGAACCAGATCAAGAACGAACCCGAAAAAGCTGCTGCGTCCGTTGCCGCTGAGCTCAACATCTCAGTGGCCGATGCCAAGCAACAGCTTTCGGATTTGATCTTCCTCACAGCTTCACAACAAGTCGGCTCGGACTACCTCGGAGGCGGTCTCTCCAAGAACCTTTATGCGGCTGCGCAATTCAACAAGAACCTCGGAACTATCTCCATAATCAAACCTCAGTCAGCGTATTCCGCCGCTGTCAGCAAGTCCTTCGCGACAGCGGTGAAGTAACGCACGAAAACCACATCTTTGGGTGCTGCCCAACATGAACGATGTCGGGCAGCACTTCCGTGGCTTTCCGTTCCGACGCTCACCCGCAAGTAGGAACAGCAATAGCCGCCTACGAACTGGCCTGTCCTCGTAACAATCCTCAGTCGCGTAACGACTCGGGAAGTTCATCCTCGTGGACGATCGCGAGGCGTTTCGTTGCGCGGGTGAGTGCGACATACAGCGCACGATTTCCCTGGGCTTGTTCGGCCACGATCAGCGATGGTTCGACGACGACCACGGCATCGACCTCGAGGCCTTTGACCAGACCGACCTCGACAACGGTGACCCGATGTTCGAGACCATGACGCGTCGCCCGGCCAAAAGCAATGCCTGCATCGTCAAGGGCTTCGCACACTTCATCGATGATCGAGGACGTGCACACAACTGCGACCTGACCGGGGTCGACCGCAGCGCGCTCGACACGAGTCACTTCAGCAACAGTTTCCGCGAGTCGGCCTGGGGTGGCACGCCGAATAGTCGGTTCTGCTCCGTCCTCTCTCACCGAACGAGGAGGACGCAGTTCGGGTGCCGCGCGGCGCAGAACGCGCGCCGCCAACGCCATAATCGGCTCCGGAAGTCGGTAGCCCAGCGTGAGTTCGTTGCGACGCGGCTCACGCTTGGCCGGAAGGAGCGAGAGAATCTCGTCCCACGACTCATGAGCCCACTGTCCGGTGGCTTGAGCGATATCGCCCACGACGGTCATCGATCCATTGAGCGATCGACGTTCCAACATCCGCAATTGCATCGGCGACAAATCCTGTGCCTCATCAACCACGATGTGCCCGTAGGTGCGGATCTCATCGTCGTCGTTTGTTTCACCCTGACGGCGCCGACGCGACTTCGGGCCCAGCAGGGACCGAGCTTCGTCAAGAAGCGGAGCATCGTCGTGTGTCCACTCGATGTCGTTAACCGAATCCGAGCGTTCCCGGTACAACGACTGCCATTCATCTTCAGAAAGCGCCGTTCCTGCCGCGTTGCGCAATAACCCACGAGCACCAAAAAGATCATGGAGGAACTGGGCCGGCGTGAGCTCCGGCCACATCCACTCAAGCGCTTCGCGAACATCGGGATCGCGGTGCAGTCGTTCCTTGACTTCAGAGGTCGCGAGTTCTCCACGTCCGGACAACGCGAGTTCAGCGAAGAGTTCGTTTTCGATGTACTTGCGCGCCGGATTGTGACGACGATAGCGACGACGCGCATCAGCGATGATTTGTGCACTTCTTGATCGAGAAACCGTGAGTCGCTGCAACCCGTAGCCAACGACGAGATCGGACCGCAATGGTCGCTCGCGATCGCGAATGGCACGGGAAAGGAACGACACCATGCGGGGGTCGCCCTTCACTCGCGATGTCAATCCGAGGTCGTAGGCACGGATGCTGACACCGGCAACAAGATCGGCGAGCACCGCAAGTTCGACTCCGGCTTCGCCAAGCGAGGGCAAGACCTGTTCGATGTAGCCAAGGAACAGTCGGTTGGGACCAATGACGAGCACGCCCTGACCCTCGAGCGGGAACCGATGTGTGTAGAGCAAATACGCAGCGCGATGCAGCGCAACGACGGTCTTGCCTGTTCCTGGTCCACCCTGGACAACGAGCACACCGGGCAGCGGCGCGCGGATGATCTCGTCCTGCTCGCCCTGGATAGTGGCGACGATGTCGCCGAGCCGACCGGTACGTGCGGTCTCGAGAGCCGTGAACAACGCGCCCTGACCACGAACAACCTCACCGGTATCGATGGTCGCTTCGCCCACTGGCATGCCAAGGCTCGCCAAAGTCGCTCCAAAAAGTTCATCTTCGATTCCCAACAGGCGGCGCCCGCGCGTCGCGAAGTGACGACGCCGAGCCAGACCCATCGGCTGACGACCGGTTGCGCGGTAGAAGGGCTCGGCCACCGGCGCGCGCCAGTCAACAATGACGGGATCCTGTTCGGAATCACTCACCGCGATGCGTCCGATGTAGAAACTCTCCATCAGCTCGTCGGGTGATTCAGCTTCTCGGTCGATACGACCGAAACACAACGCGGCATCGCCTAGTTGGAGTTGCGTGAGCCGGTTGAAAACGGTCTCGTGGATGACTTCGCGCTCAAAGCGCGCCTGTTCGGTGCCGCCACGACCAACCTCGACCATTGACGTCAGGCGAGACGCGGCCTGGCGCGACTCCTCGAGACATGCATAGGCATGATCGATATAGGACTGCTCAGCATCGAGATCAGGATGTGGGGCCATGGGCTCCCTCGAGAGGATTCAGAACCTTCTGCGCCGATCTCGCCGAAGCCAGCACAGCCCAGAAGGGGGTTCTCCACTTTAGCGGTCCCGCTCGGCGGACCCTCAGGTGAGCGTCATCACCGAACCTCCCCACCCCGGATTCTCCCCACCGGGACCATGTCGGTAGCGTGGCCCCGTGACCGATGCCGCCACTTCCGATCTCCCCCCGTTCCTGCGAGCCTGTCGAGGCATCGCCGGAGGACCTGGCGACCGAGTTCCGGTGTGGTTCATGCGACAGGCCGGACGTTCTCTTCCGGAATATCGATCGATCCGTGGGTCGGGAAGCATCCTCGATGCCATCGCCGACCCTGAACTGTCGGCCGAGATCACCATGCAACCGGTCCGCCGCTATGGAGTCGACGCCGCGATCCTCTACTCCGACATCGTTGTGCCCGTCGCCGCCATTGGGTTCGGCGTCGACGTCGCTCCCGGCATCGGTCCGGTCGTCGAGCAGCCATTCACTCGTGCCGCTGATCTCGAACGACTGCGTCCTCTCGATCCCGAGGCCGATACTCCGTACGTCCTCGAGACCGTGCGCATCCTCGCTCGCGAACTTCCGGTTCCGCTTATCGGTTTTGCAGGTGCTCCGTTCACGGTTGCGAGTTACCTGATCGAGGGTCGCCCGTCACGCACATACACGCGCACCAAGGCCCTCATGTACGGAGACCCCGCGCTGTGGCACAAACTCATGGAGCGTCTCGCCGATCTTGCGATCGTGTCGTTGCGTTCACAGATCGACAACGGAGCCGTCGCTCTTCAACTCTTCGATTCGTGGGCCGGCACCTTGAGCCCTCCCGATTATGAGCGATTCGTCCTCCCCCATAGCCAACGGGTCTTCGCCGAGGTCGCTGATCTCAACGTTCCTCGGATCCATTTCGGGGTCGGGACCGGAGAACTCCTCGGACTCATGGCCAATGCCGGTGCTGACGTTGTTGGCGTCGATTGGCGAGTTCCTCTCGATGTCGCTCGCACTCGCGTTCCCTCAACAGTTGCACTTCAGGGAAATCTCGATCCTGCGCTCGTCTTTGCACCATGGGATGTTGTCGCCGACGCGACTCGCGATGTCCTGCGGCGCAACGCTGGACATCCAGGACACATCTTCAATCTTGGCCACGGCGTCATGCCCGAAACTGATCCGACCGTTCTTGAACGAGTCGTCGAACTTGTACATACCGAAGGTCGATGCGATGGAGTTGCACAATGAGTGACGACAAAAAACTTGGTCTCCTTGTCATGGCCTACGGAACCCCCCGAACACCACAAGAGATCGAGCCGTACTACACCCACATCCGCAGGGGTCGCGCTCCTGAGCCCCAGCAACTCGCTGATCTCATCGGACGCTACGAGGCAATCGGTGGTATCTCTCCCCTCGCCAGCCTGACTGAAGCCCAACGATCATCGCTGGAACGCGCACTTGAGGAACGTCTGCCCGGTGGATGGATCGTCGCGCTTGGTCAAAAACACGCCGCTCCTTTCATCGAAGATGGTGTCGCAGAATTGGCTGCGAAAGGGGTCACCGACGCTGTCGGTCTTGTCTTGGCGCCGCACTATTCAGGTTTCAGCGTCGGCGAGTACCAGCGTCGAGCCGCCGAAGCCGGTGTCGAACACGGACTCACGATGCATGCCATCAACAACTGGCATCTCCAAACGAGTTACTTAGAGTTCCTCACCGCTGCAGTGCGTGATGCGCTTGGCAAACTTCCCGAACGCACGACGGTGCTGTTCACCGCCCATTCGCTTCCCGAGCGCGTTCTTGTGGACGACCCCTACCCCGACGAACTCGCAGCAAGCGCGACCTTCGTTGCTGAACAACTCGATCTCAAAAGTTGGTCACTCGGATGGCAGAGCGCGGGTCGCACACCTGAACCGTGGCGCGGTCCCGACGTGCTCGATGAACTGCGACGTATCGCCGAAGAGGGTTCTGCCGATGGCGTGCTGGTTTGCGCTCAAGGGTTCACTTCCGACCATCTCGAAGTTCTCTATGACCTCGATATCGAAGCAGCAAAGGTCGCCAGCGATCTTGGCCTCGCCTTCGGACGTACTCGATCACTCAATGCCGACGAGATCGTCATGAATGCACTGGCCGAACTCGCCGTCGCGCAGGTTCGATGACCGAACGGCGATGCGTCGCTGTCGTCGGTGCCGGGATCACCGGTCTCACCGCTGCGTTCACGCTGGCGACGCGTCGTCCTGATCTCGACGTTGTCGTTCTTGAGGCCAGTGATCGTGTCGGGGGAAAGATCCTCACGACGCCTTTCGCCGGACGGCCCGTCGATTGCGGTCCCGATGCCTTCCTTGCTCGCGTGCCCGAAGCCCTCGATCTGTGTCGGGAACTCGGACTCGACACGATCCTCACGTCGCCGCAACAGAAGTCGGCCTACGTCTGGGTCAACGGTTCATTGCACCGGCTCCCCTCGGGACTCGTCCTTGGTGTACCCACCGATCTCGACGCGCTCGCGAGCTCGGGCATCGTGAGCGATGCCGGGATGAAACGTGCCGCACAAGACCTCAACCGCACTGAATGGATCGACACCGCAAACGGTCCCGACCCCGACGGAGTCGATGATCAATCAGTGGGCGCACTCATCCGAGCACGACTCGGAGACGAGGTGCATGAAAAGTTGGTCTCACCACTTCTTTCGGGAGTGAACGCCGGCGATGCCGACATGCTCAGCCTCGCAGCCGGTGCCGCTCAGATCGCCGTGGCCGCTCGACAGTCGCCGAGCCTGATCACGGCGCTGCGCAACCAATCAGCATCAGTTCGAACCGATCCCAATGCTCCGGTCTTCCACGGCATCCCGGTCGGAACCCAAACCTTGACCGATCTCCTCCACTCACGGCTCACCGCTGCAGGAATACCCGTCCACCGTTCGTGTCCGGTCACGGCAATCACTCGGCACAAACGCGGATGGCAGCTCGAGACTCCACTGGGCCCGATCGTTGCGGCTGACGTCATCCTCTCCACGCCAGCCCGCCCCACCGCTCAACTTCTTTCATCGATCTCACCCGAACTCTCCGAGGATCTCGGAACACTCGACTACGCCTCGGCGGCGATGGTCACCCTCGCCATCCCCCGATCCGCTCTCGCTGTCACCCTCGACGCCAGCGGCTTTCTCGTTGCCCAAACCGACCCACTCCCTACTCTCACGGCGTGCTCATGGGCGTCATCGAAGTGGGCCCACCTCGATGACCCGGAGGTCGCCATCCTCCGAGTTTCCGCGGGCAAGTTTGGCGATACCCATGCCCTTGATCTTGACGATGCCGCGCTCGTTGAGGCCCTCTCAGCCGATCTCGCCACAACGATGGGACTCAGTGCCCCACCTCTTGCGGCGCGGGTCACGCGGTGGATCGATGGTCTGCCTCAGTTTCGGCCTGGCCATCCCGCTCGAGTCGCTCGATGGCGCGCCACGATCGCGCGCGACGCACCCGGTCTTCAGTTCATCGGAGCAGCCTGCGACGGACTGGGCCTGCCCGCGTGCATTCGCCAAGGCCGCCGCGCCGCCGCCGCGATCTCCTAACCGATCACCGATCTTTGCGGACTCGGGCCTTCACCACGGCCGATTCCAACGGTGATCCGTCCTTCGCCACGGGCTGACGATCACGAGCCGATGGCCGAAATCACTGCCGGATTCTCCCCGCCCCGGGAAAAAAGTTTTCCGGTATTTCCCCTGTTCAGGACATTTTTGGCCCGGAAATGTTGCGTCTGCGTTGCAGTATCGCGATCGAACCGCAACACTTTCGTAACAATGCGACGATTCCTCCCTGGCCAAACCGGCCTCGTGTGCATCGTTCTGGCCATCACCGTCGTCACCGTCGGGATCGCCAGCACGCCGCTCTCGGCGTTCGCCCTGCCGGCCGAAGCGTCAGCGAATTCGCTGCCGTTTCGTGGACTCACTCTTCTGCCTGTCGACACCGCCTCGGCTCCCTCGGCAAGCGCCCCGATCCCCGAAAGCGGCGCCCAACTCACGACCGCAATTTGGCGGATGGCGATCGGTCAAGCCGTCGTTGATGCCGGCGAGACAAAGCTCGGAGCCCCCTACGTCTATTCCGCCGGTGGTCCCTACGCCTTCGACTGTTCGGGCTTCACCCGATGGGCATGGATGCAACTCGGTGTCGAACTCCCCCACAACTCAGGGGCCCAATGGGCCATGGTCGAACGACTTCCTCTTGACCAATTGGCTCCCGGTGACCTTGTCTTCAACTGGGGATTCGGTGGAGGCGCGCCCGACCATGTGGGCCTCTACATCGGCGACGGCTACATGATCCATGCACCGAACGGCTCCGGTCGGGTTCGCTACGACCCCATCACGTGGTGGACAGGCGCGACCACGGCTGCTGGAAGGGTTCGATGACCGACAACCTGCGAAGCATCCGACGGGGACCAGAACAACCCGAACGTGTGCTCGTCGTGGTGCCTGGCTATCGAGACCGACCCGAACCATTCCTCAAACGCGCATCGGACTTCGATCCAGCACAACGTTGGCTTGTGGTCGCAGTCGAACCCCTGCACTCAGCTCCAGGTGGACCTTATTGGTATGACGTCGACGAGAACGGCCCTGATCCGGTTGCGCTCGCGTCGGCTCTTTTCGCAATCGACGCCCTCTGCACATCACTTCTCGCCGAAACCGGGCTCACCGAGAACGACCTGGTCGTCGCTGGTTTCTCACAAGGTGGTGCGCTCGCTCTCGCTCACCTCATCGATCCGACCTCGGTCGTGCGTCCAAGCGCTGTCGGCGTCCTCGCTGGTTACCTTCCCAGCCGAGATGATCACCTCATTGATCTCTCCCGGTCTGCGACTCGACCAGTGCTCTTCGCCCATGGTGAGGATGACGAACTCGTCGAACCGATCCGCGGCCGTTCGGCGTCGAAAGCGGTGCACCGCGCCGGCGGCATCGTGACCTGGGCCGAAGTCAGTGGTGGACATCAGTTCGGGCAACCACTCACAACTGTTCTGGCCGCGTGGCTTGAGGGACTGAGCATGGGCACGAGTTCACCGACTCCTCCGATCTGACCAGATCGGTTGCCAACGACAAGGATGGGAACGTGTTGAACCCTCACCGAGGGGCCACGACCGAGAACGGATCGACGATGACGACCGATTCACCAGCCGCTCCATCCAACCCCGAGGCCAAACCCGACATCTACGCGCGCATCGTTCGCCTCGCTCCCCTCCTCGTCGTGCTCTTCTGCGTTGGTGTTCTCGTTCTGGTGGCCGTTCTCCGACCGTTCAAGAGTCCAACGCCGACGGTCTCGGCCGAAAATGCATTCATAGGGGCAGACAATGATCCGACTGGCGCGTACTTCCTTCTGCGCAATTCCGGTGGATCCGATTCACTGATCGGCGCGTCGTCTCCGGCCGCGAAGTCGGTCTCGCTGCAAATCATCGACCCCACGACCACCACCAGCACGCCCGATGCCGCCTCGGTCGGTGGCACCTATGTCACGGTCAACAAGATCGACATTCCGGGATTCACCGATCTGAAGTTCGTGCCCGGAGGTAACCAACTTCTCCTCAATGGCCTCATGTCGCCGCTCTCGGTTGGGCAGAAGATCCCCATCACGTTGCAATTCGAACGATCGCAGGCGATCACGATCGAGGCCGAGGTGCAGCCGTATTCGACAATCGCCGATCGGTTGCTGCCGCCCCGCCTGAAACTTCAAGGAACCCAGTAGCCCCAAGGGAACTGCCGGCCGGATTGCATTCCATCACCACGAGCCCCATAATGAGAACGCTTCTCATTCTCACAATGGAGTCGTCATGGTGCACGTCACGCGAGTCCAGATTCCCCGGCGAATCCGGTTTCGCCGCGTCTCGACGACGCTTGTCGGCCTGTTGGTTCTGTTCTCGTTCGGCGTGCTCACCGCATGTAGCGGAAGCGCAACCTCGGATGGCGCATCTCCAGGGAAGAACTCCGCCAGCGGCACGCCCCTCGTTCTTGCGACAACGCCAATCCTTGGCGATCTCGTTCGTCAGGTCGGAGGCGATGCCGTCGATGTCGAAGTACTCATTCCTCTCGGTGCCGACCCCCATGACTTCGAGCCCTCTGCAGCCCAGGCGGCGCGACTTCGAAAGGCCTCACTCATCGTGGCCAACGGACTTGGGCTCGAAAAGAACCTCAAGACTGCGCTCGATGGCGCTCGCAAAGATGGAGTGACGGTCTTCGAAGTCGGAGAGCAACTCGATCCGCTCATGATTGATGAAATTCATGACGCAGAGTCCGCAGCCGATAGCCACGATCATGGAACCGAAGATCCCCACGTATGGCTCGATCCCGAACGGATGAGCACCGCGGCGTCGCTCGTCGCCGAACAACTGGCGACGACCACCGGACTCGAAGCATCCGGATTTCAGACGAGAGCCGATGCATACCGAGCGACTGCTCTTGCAGCGATGGCCGAGGCGAACGCGATCCTCGATGTACTTCCCAACGACGAACGCAAACTCATCACCAATCACGACGCGTTGGCCTACTTCGCCCAACGCTTCAATCTCGATGTCATCGGAACCGTCATTCCTGGTGGTTCAACCTTGGCCGAGCCAAGTGCCGCGGATCTCACCGATCTCGTCCGATTGATCAAGGCCAACAACGTTCGAGCAATTTTCTCCGAAAGCACCGTTTCGTCGAAGTTGATTGAAACGGTGAGCCGCGAGATCGGAGCACGGGTGCAAGTCGTCGAGCTCTCGACTGACACACTCGGAACACGCGGCACTGAGACGGCGACCTATGCCGGGCTCATCGTCACGACTGCCCGACTGATCGCCGACGGGCTAGCCGATCAATGAGCATCTCGCTCGCTTCGAAAGCAGCCTCTAGCCTCCGTGCACCATGGATTGGCTGACTGAACCCTTCCAGTACGACTTCATCCTCCGGGCGCTGCTCGCAGGATCTCTCGCCGCGATCACCTGTTCGTTGATCGGAACGTGGGTCGTCATCCGCGGTATGTCGTTTATGGGTGACGCGCTCGCGCACGGAGTTATGCCCGGGATCGCTGTCGCCTTCATCGTGGGCGTTGACATCGCCATCGGGGCATTCATTTCGGCCATCGTCATGGTCATCGGCATCAACCTTGTGAATCGGGCATCGAAGCTCTCGACCGACACCGGGATCGGCTTGCTGTTCGTCGGCATGCTTGCACTCGGAGTCGTGATCATTTCGCGCACGCGTTCATTCACGGGTGATCTGACGTCGTTCTTGTTTGGCTCGGTACTCGGAGTGAGGGATTCCGACATCTGGCTTCAGTCGATTGCCGCCGTCGTCACCCTTGTTGCCGTCATCGGGTTCCATCGCCTGTTCCTCGCCCTTTCGTTCAATACGGAGAAGGCCGCGTCCCTCGGAATGCGCCCACGACTCGCGCACTTCGTGATGCTTGCGCTTATCGCTGTCGCGATCGTTGCGTCGTTCAGGACCGTGGGAACCCTTTTGGTGTTCGGCCTACTCATCGCACCGCCCGCGACGGCCGCACTTCTTGTTCGTCGCGTCCCGACCATGATGATCACAGCCTGCGCCATCGGGGTCTTGTCGATCTTCATCGGCCTCATCATCACCTACCACTTCGATACTGCGGCGGGCGCAACCATGGCGGGAACGGCGGTGGCGATTTTCTTCCTCGTTCTCACGGGTCGTGAGTTGGTGGGTCTTCTCGGTCGTCGACCGCAGCCTGCGCGCGCATAACTTCATGGTCGATCCCCGCACATTGCGAGCGCTCCTTCGTGCTGCGGTAGCGGGTCTTCTCATTGCTGCATCGGTTCCGCCGTGGGGTTGGTGGCCCCTCGCCTTTCTCGGCATTGCGATGTGGGATCGACTGCTGTGCAACGCGAAACCTCGGGCCCGATTCATGCGATCGACCGTGCTGGGTATCGCATGGTTCGCTCCATCGATGCTGTGGATGGTCGACCTCACCGCTCCCGGGTACCCAATCGCCGTACTTCTTTACGCCATGTACGTCGGTGCCGCCGGACTCGCGGTTCCGGGCCGAAGTTCCCGATCATGGATCCGATGGATCGCGCTTCCCGCCGCGTTCACCTTGGCCGAAGCCGCGCGCTCCACCTTTCCCTTCGGTGGAGTTCCTCTCGCAACCACTGCAATGGGACAAGCGAGTGCACCGCTCGGTCAGATCGCTCGGGTGTTCTGCGCCGTCGGCGTTACCTTCACCGTCGCCGTTGTTGGCGTTGCCCTTTCGGCGCTGTGGGAACGACGACACCTCTTGGGTGCACTCACGGTTGTCGGCGTACTCGCCCTTTGGATCTTCGCCATCTTTGCTCCGAGTGGTCATGACATCGGCACAATCAACGCCGCTGTCGTGCAGGGCGGTGGACCACAACAGACTCGGGCGTCGGAAACCAACCCGCGTGATGTCTTCGATCGCCACGTTGCGGCCACTGCGCTTGTCACCACTCCGGTTGATCTTGTCGTCTGGCCTGAAAACGTGGTCGCTGTCGAAGGCCCAATCGCTGCGAATCGAGAGAACGGCGAACTCTCGGTAATGGCAACACGTTTGAATGCAACTCTCGTCGCAGGTGTCACCGAGGGTCTCGATTCATCGAGTTTCACGAACGCATCGATCGTGTACTTGCCCGACGGAAGCACCGGAGAGCGATACGACAAAGTTCGGCGCGTTCCCTTTGGCGAGTACGTTCCCCTTCGCGGCCTTCTCGAGAGCGTGGCAGGAGCAAATAGCGGACTCCCATTGCGAGATGCGGTTGCCGGAACGAAACCGGCGATCGTCCATACGCCGTCCGGAGATCTCGCTATCGCCATTTCCTGGGAAATCTTCTTTACCAATCGCGGACGCGACGGCGTTCTTCATGGTGGTCAGATTCTTCTCAATCCAACAAATGGTTCGAGCTACTGGCTTACCGAAGTGCAAACGCAACAGGTCGCATCAAGTCAATTGCGCGCGATTGAAACTGGTCGATGGGTGCTCCAAGCCGCACCAACTGGTTTCTCAGCGATCGTGACGCCGTCGGGCGATGTGGTGCAACGCACATCAATCTCCGAACAGGCGGTGCTTCAACAGGACGTCATGCTTCGCTCTGGAGACACGATCGCAACACTCATCGGTCCGCTTCCAATCGTCATCCTGTCGCTACTACTGCTCGCGCTGGCGTGGTTTTTTGAGGCGCGTCATTTCGCACCACTGCGGACGCGGCTCACACCTCGACGATCAGAGTGACCGGTCCGTCATTCACCAGCGCAACAGCCATGTCTGCTCCGAACCGACCCGATGCAACGTCAATATCGAGGCGACGAAGCTCGGCGATGAGTTCGTCGATAAGTGGCTCAGCAACATCGCCGGGTGCAGCCGCCGACCACCCAGGTCGGCGCCCTCTACTCGTATCTCCATAAAGCGTGAACTGACTCACGACCAGAACTGACCGATCAGCACCAATCTCATCGACCGAGACCCCCATGCGGCCGTCGGGATCTTCAAAGATTCGGAGTCCAGCGATCTTGGCGGCCAGCTTCCGAGCCAGTTCAGGCGTATCGGTGTGGGTGACCCCGACCAGAGCAACCATCCCCGGTCCGATGGCCCCAATGACCTCGCCGTCGACGGTGACCGACGCCTGTTGCACCCGCTGAATCACTGATCTCACCCCATCAGTCTCCTCTGAAACCGGTGCCTAGGGCCGATTTGGGCCTGTCTTGACCATTGTCAACGGCCCCGACGAGACTCTTGGACCCATGTCTCCCCGCCCAGAACCCTCCGGGCGCAACGATCTCGCCGCCGATGGCGAGCTTCCACTGCGCATCGCATTCCTCACCTACCGGGGCAAACCCCATGTGGGTGGTCAGGGCGTGTACACCCGCCATCTCACGAAGGCCTTGGTCGATCTCGGCCATGAGGTGGAGGTACTCGGCGGTCAGCCCTACCCGATCCTCGACCCCAGAGTGCCGCTCATCGAGCTGCCTAGCCTCGACATCTATAACGACGCGTTCCCGATGCGCCTCCCGTTCCCATCGGAAATCAAGAACTTCGGTGATGCCATCGAGGTCGGAAGCTTCGTGGCCGGGTCTTTCCCCGAGCCCCTGGCGTTCAGCTACCGAGCGTGGAAGCACCTGCGCACTCGTATCAACGAGTTCGACCTTGTCCAAGACAACCAATGCCTCGGCTACGGACTTCTCGGCATGGAGCGCGCCGGTTTGCCGGTCCTCGCCACGATCCATCATCCGATTACGGTCGATCGTCGGCTCGAGATGGAGCACGCAGAAACTCCGTGGAAACGATTCTCCAAGGGTCGCTGGTACGGATTCACCAAGATGCAGACTCGCGTTGCGTCGCGCATGCCGCGAGTCATCACGGTGTCGCAGAACTCTTTGGCCGATATTCACGCCGATCAGAATGTGCCGCTGGATCGACTGCATGTCGTTCCCGTGGGCGTCGATCAGGAACTGTTCAAGCCCATTCCCTCAGTAGAGCGCATCCCCGGCCGACTCATCACGACAGCCAGTGCAGACGTGACGATGAAGGGCTTGCGTTATCTCCTCGAGGCAGTAGCCAAACTCCGCACCGAGCGCCATATCGAACTCGTCGTCATCGGGCGCCTCAAAGAAGGTGGCCCGTCCGCTCGCATCATCGATGAACTCGGACTCCGCGATGCTGTGACATTCATTACCGGCGTGCCTGAAGAGCGGATTATCGAGCTTTACTCCGAAGCTCAGGTCGCTGTCGTTCCTTCGCTCTATGAGGGGTTCTCCCTTCCGGCTATCGAGGCGATGAGTTGCGGAGTTCCGCTCGTTGCCACAAGTGGTGGTGCGTTGCCCGAAGTTGTCGGCACTCACAACGAAACCGCTCTTGTCGTTCCGCCTGGCGACAGTGAAGCGTTGGCATCAATGTTGCGCACTGCTCTCGACGATCCCGCACTGCGCGATCGCATCGGAGCCGCCGGTCGTCAGCGCGTGATCGATCGATGGACATGGCGCCACACGGCAACCGGCACCGTCGAGCAGTACCGTGCGCTGCTCGCCGAGACTGCACACATCCAAGCTCGTCGACCAGGTGGCGCAGGCGCGGCTCCGCGCTTTCAACGCTCTCGAGTCACCCGTCCGGAAGCCTGACCCGTGCTGACTGCTGATTACGACCGACTGGGGCTTCGCCCCGGGGATCGTCTCCTCGATCTGGGCTGTGGCTTCGGTCGCCACGCGTTCGAAGCGCTCCGTCGAGGCGCGCGTGTGGTTGCCTGCGATATGGCCGTGCCCGAACTCGAACAGGTCGTCGCAACCGCATTTGCTATGAAGGAAGCGGGCGAAATCGCACCCACGATTTCCTGCACATCGGTGAACGGTGACGGCACCATGCTCCCGTTCGCCGATGCTTCTTTTGATCGAATTATCGCTTCAGAGGTCATGGAACACGTTCCCGATGATGGTGCGGCGCTCTCGGAATTCCTCCGGGTGCTTCGTCCCGGAGGCACAATCGCCATCACGGTTCCCGCCGAATTTCCCGAGAGAATCTGTTGGAAACTCTCTGACGAGTACTACGCGCCGAAATCCGTGGGCGGCCATGTACGGATCTATGCCGAGTCCGATCTGCGCCAAAAGATCACCGCTGCAGGTCTCATCCCGGGCGTATCGCACCGCGCTCACGCATTGCATTCGCCCTATTGGTGGCTGCGTTGCGCCGTGGGGCCGCGAAACGACGCCAATCCTGCGGTGAAGGTGTACACAAAGTTTTTGGAATGGGACATCATGTCGGCCCCCGCAATTACCCGACTCACCGAAAAGGCACTCAATCCTGTGCTTGGGAAGTCACTCGTCGTCTACGCGACCAAGCCGATCCGCCCGGCGGCAAACGCCTCGCCCTCGGTTAACACGATGGTCGGTGCGCAATGACTGAGATCCCCTTCGTTGACGACATCATCACCGCTGATCAAATCCGTCAGACCGCGGAAGCGATCGCCAATTGGCAGCAGCCCAATGGAATGGTGCTGTGGTATCCCGGCGGCCACGCCGATCCGTGGAACCACATCGAAGCAGCGATGGCTCTCGACCTGGCCGGAATGCGCACCGAAGCCGAGCACGCGTACCAATGGCTCGCCGACATCCAGCGTCATGACGGTTCGTGGCATCAGTACTACCTGGCCGACGGGATCGAACAGGACAAACTCGACGCCAACACAATCGCCTACATCGCCGCCGGGGTCTGGCATCACTGGCTCGTCGCTCGCGATCCTGGATTCGTCGAAACGATGTGGCCAGTGGTCGAAAAGGCCATCGACTTCGTTCTTGACCTTCAGACTCCGCGCGGCGAGATCCTTTGGGCTCGTCATGCCGACGGAACACCCTGGTCCTTCGCCCTTCTCACCGGTTCGTCCAGCATCTGCCACAGCCTCCGTTGTGCAATCGCTATTGCGGAACTGCTCGGTCACGAGCGGCCCGACTGGGAACTCAGCGCCGCGCGTCTTGCGCATGTCATCCGACAGCACAGTCTCGGTAATGCTCCGGACGCGTTCGCCCCGAAGGCTCGGTGGGCAATGGACTGGTACTACCCCGTTCTCGCGGGTGTCCTCACTCGCACCGAAGCCCGCGCTCGTCTCGATGCACGCCGCAATACCTTCGTTGTTGAGGGCCGAGGGGTTCGCTGTGTCAGCGATCGCCCTTGGATCACCGCCGCCGAGACCTGCGAATGTCTCATCGCCGAACTATCCGTCGGCAACCGTGAGCACGCTCTGGCGTTGTTCTCATGGGCCCAACAGCTTCGCTGTGATGATGGCCATTACTGGACGGGCATCGTTTTCCCCGACGAGGTGCATTTCCCTGCCGATGAGCGCACGACCTACACCGATGCCGCCATCATCCTTGCCGCCGATGCGCTGAGCCGAACCTCTGCTGCATCAGGATTGTTCATCGATCACGATGCACTTCCGCCACTCGTCGACATCGACACTGACGATTCCATTAACGACCGCGCCGACTGAGTTCGCGTTGACGCAATGCCGCTTGATCAACCAACTCGGCGCAGGACTCGCAATGAACCCGTTGCCGAGACGTCGGCGAAAGTGCCCGACTCAATAGCTCGGCAATAAATCTCGAATGGCGGTCGACCACCATCGGCCGGGTCCGGGAAAACATCGTGGATGGCCAGGATGCCACCCGGTTCGATCCACGGTGTCCAGAGGTCGAAATCGCGATGTGCCGGTTCAGAACCATGACCGCCGTCGATGAATAAAAACGACAGCGGTATTTGCCATCGAGAGCCGACTGTCGGCGAGTCGCCAACGAGCGCGACGACCGCGCCTTCAAGCCCGGCATCGAAAACTGTGCGACGGAATCGAGGCAATGTATCGATGACACCAACCTCGGGATCAACAAGGTCAGGTTCATGCCATTCCCAACCGGGCTGGTTTTCTTCCGAACCACGATGATGATCAAGTGCAAAAAGAATCGTGTTGCGTTCTTGTGCTGCAGAACCGAGATAGATGGCGGACTTGCCGCAATAACTCCCGATCTCAAGCATGGGGGCGGCTCCATCATCGACGAGCAGGGCCGCGTCGTGCAGCGCCAGACCCTCGTCGGGAGGCATGAAGCCACGCGCCACTTCCGCGGCGTCCCGCATCTGTCGATCCATTTGGTCAGTCCTCGTCAGGGAGATCGTCTTCGAAAACTTCGACGTGGAACAAGCGGTCGAGAACAAAGAAACGGATCACCCAGAGGATGCCGAAGGCCACGAGCTGCACAAGATTGATGACCAACTTCGCATCGGTAAAGCGATGCACTACCCAGATCGCACCCGTCGAAAGAATGAGACCGGCAACGGTGAAAAGCCAAAACGGAAGAACTTCGCGCTTCCAGTGGCTCTTGCCTCGTTTGCCCCACACCCACGCGCGATTCATGTAATACGCAGGAACCGCAGAAATGCCGACAGCCACGAGATTCGCCCAACTCGGTCGAAACACACCCTGCAGTAAGAGGAGCAGGCTCTGTCCCACGATGACGTTGACCGCCGCCACCAACGCGTAGCGCAGGCCCCGAGTCTTAATCGACGAAATGACTTTGCCAATGATTCCCGAGGTCTCGGGAAGGGGCGTGACTGTGTGCGAGGAGGCCGGGAACTCGTGATTGATGTCGTGGCTCATCAGGGGGTGCTCCTCGCGTTCGAGCCCAAGGGCTTCACCCTACCCGCCGATCCGGTGAGGACTGAGCAGCGCACATCGCGATCGGGAGCGATAGTTACAGCGCGTTCGCTCGAACGACTCCGCTTAGCCACTCTCCACTGGGCTTGACGATGCGTCGTTGTGTCGGTCGATCAACCTCAATGATGCCGAAGCGCGGTCGATAGCCGAACGCCCATTCGAAATTATCCATGAGGCTCCAGTAGGTATAACCGCGGACATCAATACCCTCGGCGATGCAGCCGAGCACACCTTGCAGCGCCTGATGCACGTACTCGATGCGCTGCGGGTCGTCATTGGTCCCGATGCCGTTCTCGGTAACGAGCAGTGGCACCGAACCTCCGGTGTAGTCCCATGCCCGGCGAAGACACGCGGCAAGGGAATCGGGCCAGAACTCGTATCCCATCGGCAGCGTTGGAACACCTTCTTCAGGACCTAGAACGCTCTTCGCTCCGACACGTGTGCGGCTATAGACCTGAACGCCGAGAAAGTCATCGTTGCCGACGATGTCGAGAAACTGATCTTCCGAAATCGCGCGAATGCGATCGCGCCGCGCGATGGCATCGGCGTTATCGGCCGGTACTGCTTGGTAGTCGGCCATCGACAATGTGAGACCAACGGGGAAATCGCCGGGACCCGCTTTCAGAATGGGAACTACCCGGCGGTGCGCCTCGATGAAATTCGCGTTCGCTGCTTCGAATTGCGCGTCATCGGTAACACCGGGAGGAAACAGTGCCATTTGGTAGCCGATGAACGAAACGATGTTCGGCTCGTTGATGGTGCATGCCGTACCAATGAGATCGCCGAGATGGGCCACGGCTCGCTCGGCGAATCGGAGGAACAGATCGACGGTTGAGGCAGTGTGCCAGCCGCCCTGAGCCGCCACCCATCGAGGGGTCGTGAAGTGATGGAAGGTCACAACTGGTTCAATGCCATGGGCGTGGCACGACGCAAGTACACGGCGGTAGTGATCAAGCGCGGCGAGGGAAAACTCGCCGGGTTCGGGCTCGATCCGGGACCATTCGATCGAGAAGCGATAGTTGTCGAAACCGAGCGCAGCACAGAGCGCAATATCAGAGTCATAGAGGTGGAACTGATCGATCGCGTCGCCACTTGGCTCTTCGCACGGTGTATTCGGAGCGTGCTCCCACGCCCACCAGTCGTTATTCCAATTTCCGCCCTCAACCTGGTGAGCCGCGGTGGCAGTACCCCATCGAAATCCCTGCGGGAAACTTGTAGTCATGCGCGGACCCTACCGGCATGCGGCCGGTCCGCGCAGCAGAATTCGATGACGAAGCGCTCGCAATGTGGGAGATTGGGAGGGTGACTCAGACCGCGGTGGACGCACTTCTCACACTCCTTGATCTCGAACCTATCGAGGTCAACATTTTCCGTGGCATCAGCCCACCCTCCGAGCAACAACGAGTGTTCGGCGGCCAGGTAGCGGGCCAAGCACTTATCGCTGCTGCTCGCACTGTGGAACCCGAAACTCGAGTGCATTCACTGCATGCCTATTTCCTCCGCCCCGGAGACTCTCGTGTTCCCATCCTCTATGAAGTGCAGCGGATTCGCGACGGACTTTCCTTCACCACCCGACGGGTAACGGCCATCCAGCACGGACGAGCCATCTTCAGCCTGTCCGCCTCATTCCAGGTCCCCGAAGACGGCTTTGACCATTCCGCCACTATGCCCGAGGTTCCCGCCCCCGAATCGCTTCCGACCGTGCAAGAACGCTGGGCCGAACTTGCCGCTGAACATGACGACCATCGCTTCGAACTCGATCTGCCCTTTGATCTGCGCAATTGCGACTGGTCTCCTGAGGATCGGAACCGGGAACTACCGCCGTACCAACGAATCTGGATGAAGGCCACCGGCACACTCCCCGACGATCCGGTGCTGCACGCCTGCGTGCTCACCTATGCCTCAGACATGACACTTCTCGACACTGCGCTCCTCCCCCACGCGCTGGGTCCGATCGACAATGTCTTCATGGCGAGCCTCGACCATGCAATGTGGTTCCATCGTCCGTTCCGGGCCGATGAATGGCTGCTCTATGCGCAAGAGACACCGAGTGCGGCCAGTGGGCGCGCGTTTGCAACGGGTTCAGTATTCACCAGCGAAGGAAAACTCGCAGTCACCGTGGTTCAGGAAGGCTTGATCCGCCCACCGCGGTAAACGCAACCGCGCTGATCAGGACCAGGCCGGCATTAGCAGACTGAACGATTCCGACGCGAGAATCGCAAAGGCAAGAAGCGGCGGGACCGTAAGCAGGTAGGCAATTTTGGGAGTCGACCGCCTGTACAGCACAACTGCAGCGCCAACTGCTGCGGCCAAACACAGGAACGCAAGGATCGTCACCGGCCACTTCGAGGAATCACCCTCATTCCCGGTGCCTTTCGCACTTCGGCCATTCTGAGGTGTCGGCTCAAATGGCTTGCCCTTCATAACCGCGATGACCACCGTTGCTTCCGCAGAGTTCCATGGGAACGCGCTTGCCGAAGTGACGAGTGTGAGCCGATCATCGGTGGAGGAGCCGTAGAGGCTGTTGAGTGGAATTGATTCGCCGTTCAAAGCAGATTCGACTGAAACGGTAGTGGTCGTCGTCGGAGTTTGCGTTGTCGTGGTCTCTTCGGAAGCAACAGTGGTGGTCGCATCAACGGTGATTTCGGTCGTTGCTGCAGGATCAACCGCTGCCGCAACTGTTGTCGACGTTGTCGTCGTTGTCGTCGGCGATGGAGTAGGCGCAGGCACCTTCGGCGCTGTCGTCGGCTTTGATGCACTTGTGAGTTCCACAGAACCAGCATCGGTGACTTCATAGAGAGACTGGCCTTGAGTTGTCGATACAACGATTTGGTCGCCTACGGACATCTTCGAAAGATCACCGAACGGAGCGCCGTACATCGAGGTGCGACCAACGATGACGGAGTTACCAGGCTGTCCAGGCCCTGCTGTACCCGGCACATGTCCGGGACCAACCATTGTGTTCGATGCTGTCGTACCCTCAACGACGACCTGGCGAAGTCCAATGGCGCCAATCTCAACGATGCCCACGGCACTTCCAACTGCCGGGGCAATGGAAGAGACCTCAACGCCACCAAGTCCGGTCGACTGATTCGCCGCCTTGTCAATGCTCGAGCGATAACGCTCGAGCAGCAGGCCCTGTTCGCGCTGTTGAAACATCGGCTCGACGAGATAAAGGACGATACCGAGGATCACCGCGGCAATAACGATCCAGAGCGCAACGAGCTGCCCGGTCGTGAGCGTCGGTATCGATGAGCCTGAATCATCAGAAGGTGGCGAAGCCGAAGGGGCCTCGGCAGCAGGTTCTTCGGAGGTGACCGGATCGATCTCGTCAGTTGTCGTGGTATCAAGCACAGAGGTCATCGCCTTCATCGGCCAGTTCTGCGTCGGAGAGTCAACTTGCCCGAAGTCGCCATCGCAGAGAGGACCAGTAGGCCGAAGACAGCCACGAGGCCGCCGATCGCAATGAGCGTGCTAGCCGAGGAACCACCGCTGAATGAACCCATACCGGCGATCGCAGAGGCAAGCTCAGCAGAGGCGAGATCCTGCGATCCAGCCGCGGCGACTACCGCTGTCCCCCCAGCTCCTGCAGTTGCGGACTTCGCTCCGCTGCGAACAACCACGCCGGCGGCCGGCGGAGGAGTCACTGTCGATCCGCCCGGTGACACAACGCTGCCCGGAGGGGTACAGGTCTTGGTGCCAGTACCGACCTGCGCGATGGCCGCAACCGCCGCAGCCTTCAGATCGTCGGTGAGCGGCTGCAATCCACTGGGGAGATTTCCCTGACCTTGATTCACGACGTAGTTCAGCCAGTTATTCAGAACTGTTTGCGAGCCCGTCCGAGGTGTGCAGGTGGCATCGACGAGCGGAGCCTTTGGAACGATCGCATATTCGACGAAGGTCATCGGATACGCCAGTTGTCCATCGACATCGGGGCCGGATGAGTCGACGAACTGCGCTGGATCGGGCATCAGGCGACCATCTGCGGTCGGGGTCATCGTTGGCACCGCAGCATTCATTGCGGCCTGGGTCGGTCCGACGAAATTGGCGCCATCAGCGTCGTACGCGATTTGCACAGGCGTCATCGCCAACGCGTTTGCACTCGCTGCGTCGGTGACCGCCCAAACGCCGCCGTAGTCATTCTTCGTCAACTTTTTGATTGCCTTATCAAGGGTGGTTCGGCCGGTGAAGAGGTCGAAGACTCCTCCGAAGGATGGATCGGCGGTAGGCAGTCGCGAAGTCACGCCGCGGTCCATGCCCCGCTCGGGCCCAAACTTGTTGTCGTCCGGAACCTTCCACATTTCAGCGCGAACAGTGTCGAAGTGGCTAGTAAACAGCCACGACGTCGCTTCGTCCTCGGAGGTTGCACCGAGTGAGATCGGCGATGCGGGTGCGAAGAGACCCGATGAGGTGAATTGAGGATTTCGATTGATGATTTCTGCGACGTCGCCACTGATCGCTGTAGTACCACCGGCTAAGAGACGCGTAACTTCGTTCAACGTCATCTTTAGGTCCTCGTAGGGGACCTTCCGGCCTTCCGAACCCGCCACTCCATTGCCGACAGCGAGGACCACTGAATTGAGTGCAACCGGGACAGCCACATAGTCACGCTTTGCGACGGGTTCTGCTTTCGAACCGATGCCGAAACCCAGTCTTTCGTCATAACCCACCGCCGAATAGGCGATATCCGCAAGACCGAGCGAGAAGGATTCCATCGCCAATGCCTCTGCTACGAAGGACTGAACCGTTGCTGCGCCTGATTGTGCACCGGGCAG
The DNA here is from genome assembly GCA_037139155.1 of Actinomycetes bacterium. Classification (GTDB taxonomy): domain Bacteria; phylum Actinomycetota; class Acidimicrobiia; order Acidimicrobiales; family Acidimicrobilacustridaceae; genus Acidimicrobilacustris. The sequence continues at coordinate 54,244 of JBAXGZ010000002.1, forward strand.
ACGACATTGCTCGAGAGCCCATCGAACCCAGGTATCGATCATTCGGTCTGAACTTGACGCTGTCAGAAAATCCGCCGCCTTACCGCCACATCCGGCGATCGGATCGGTCACCTGGTAGGTCAGTTCGGTCACGGTTGGGATCCAGCGGATATCACCGGCATCGTCCAGACCGCGAACCTCAACCACAAGATCACACGGAGACGTCTCATCACATGTCAGAGACTGATCCCCAGCCGATCCCGACCAGTTAACGGTGCCGGTGCCCACGTACATCTGGAACGAATAGCCGGTGTCGGTGGTGGCGAAAGTTGCCGGACCATCATCGGAGATTCGAATATCGGCTGATGAGGAAATCGGAATCGACGGGCAGTTCGCTCCCCCCAAGTCGAAATCGGCGTCAGGGTCGGCGATGAAACTTGGAAGGTACATGTCAAGGCGACGGCACACCTGAGCCTTCACCGTGTTGATCGGATGATCGACATCGGTCTTGATGTTCACCGTTATGAGCTGGCCATCGAGAAGTGAAGTCGCAGGCGTCACCGTGACTGTCCATGGCGTGAGGAAGTTCTCGATAACCGCGTCAGCTCGACGTTCATTGGGAAAGACGGTCACTGAGAGAGCGACTACGGCAAGCGCTACCGCGCAAAGAGCCACCTTGTGGAACCAACCGATAGTCATGAGAAGTACCCCGCAAGGTCGACTGCTGCGTGGGCAGGACCGCCAAAGTTGTAGATGCTAAGACCGCCCTGCGCCGGGCTGGAGTATCCGAGATCGGAGATTCCCGCAATCGATACCGGAACACTCGCGTAGCCAGTGAGGTTCGAGAAGGCCGGGCGATTCGAACCCTGAGCAAAGAGCGTCATCGATGCGGTTGCTGTCTGACCGCTCATGGTGACGTTGTAGGCAACCGACTTTGCACCAACAGCGGGTACACCTGAACGACCCGCAATCCGGAACGACTTCGACGTTCCGGATGCAATCCTGCCCACCGTGACTCCGCCGGTGCCATCAGTGGTGTTGGCAGTGCGTCTCGGATTCATTGGGAAGAACCGAGAGCCAGTGTTCGATGGGCTGAAGAAACCCACGACATCGACGTTCACGTTGGTCGTTCCTGCGGAATTGAAGATTGAGATACCGCCCGCATTGTCGAGCCCAGAGCCGAGCGCCACTGTGACGAGGTTCGAGGTGCCCTTGCCGGTGGTGAAGTTCACCGACCGCAGCCCGGGCTTCGACGCTCCCTTCTGGAACACAGTGAGGTAACCATTTGCCGAGGCCGACGTGACGGTGACGTTGAGGACGACGGCCGACGCTGAATCTGGGATTCCGAGTGCCGGTGTGGTGTTGCCACCGATCTGGACATTGCGAGTCGTTCCAGCCGAAAGAGGCGACGCTGGCGCCGCTGATGTCTGAAGGGCATTCTTGCTCGTGGCGGTGAAGTAGTCGCCGGCGTCGGGCTTGTAGTACCCCACGACGTAAACGGCCAGATGTGCAGTACTCGTCGCCGAATTGTGCAGCACGATCTTTCCGGCATTGGTACCGGTACCAAGTGTCACGATGACCTGATTACTAACAACAGCCCCGGAGGTGAAGTTGAGATGTTCAGCGCTCGGCTTCACCACACCCGCAGGATAAACAGTGATCTTTCCTGCCGCGGTCGAGCCTGAGACTGTGACATTAAGTACAACCGCAGTTGCACCTGCAGCCACACCTTGTGCGGCACCGAGGGTAACGGTCTTGGTTCCACCTCCGGCGGCGATCGGCGATACCGGGTTGGCGGAGGTATTCAAAGCAATAGTCGGTGTTACCGCGGTGAACCTCGTGCCACCCGGAAGAAACGCCGCTGACGCAGCTGAATCGCCAGAGAAGTAACCGGCCGAATTCTTGGCCTTCACCTTGAAGGTGTAGGGAGTGGAATCAGCGAGACCGGTCACCGTGCAGCTCGTAGTGGCCGTTGCCGTCTCGCACGTGTAGGGGGTTGCGGAACCAGCGACGTCGTAGGCCGTTGCGATGTAACTCGAGATTGTGGCGCTGACGCCACCGGTCGAACTTGAAGCGGTCCATGACACATTCGCTCCCCCACTGACGGGATTCGCATCAATCACGTTCACCGCAGTGGGAGCGCTCGGCGGTTCGACCTGGCTCGCATAATTGAGGGAGTACGAGATGAACTCGGTGCCGCCCGTGGTCGACACCTTGAGGACAAGTTTGCAGGCATCGGTAAAGGCCGGACCGCAGTTGATCGTTGTTGACTGGCTGTTCTGACGCGTGAATGTGTCAGAGCCGACACCAACCTTGAAGGCAATTGATGCACTTTTGAACGGTGGCGCGGTCTCTAGTTCAACGATATCTGTTGTCATCAATCCAAACGGGCGAAGAACGCACTTGCCGCCACTGGTCGGATTGAAATCAGAGGAGTTGTTGTAGGTGACATTCACCCCGGAAACTTGGCCCTTGCAGAGTCGAGCCGAAACAGCGGTGACCGTGTTTGTGGTCGAAAGTGCCACCGTAATGGTCGAACCATCAACCAGATTTGTAATTGCCTGGCCCGGGGTCTTGCCTGAGTTTGCGGGAGTTGTATCGGCCGAAGCAACCGCCGAGAAAGTGGGTGACGCGGTCTCCGCTCCTGCCTTCTCAATTTGAGTCACCCCAACGGCAACCACGCAACTGGTGAGCAAAATCACCAGAGCCGAGAACACTGCAACAATTCGGCGAGATGGGGGGGATGGCGACATTGGACCGACCTCAAAAGACCAACACCCCGCGGCTGAGATGTCTGAACGTATTCTCTCGGGCCGTCCTTATGACGCCGTGGCCACAAACTGAATCTCAGCCAAATTCAAGGTTAATTATCCCGTGACGTCGGCGGTCGGCCTTGGCCGAAAACCCCGACTCAACCGAAGGTGACCGGGAATCCCTTGAATCCGTATCCATTGGGATACTGGAGCTTCAGAACAATCTGACAAGGGTTTGAGGGTCCACAGGAAATTGTGACGTCTTTACCTGACTGGGTTTTGAAGGTCGTGGAACCTGATCCGACACGAAACTCAACGTCAAGACCTTTGTCGGGACTTGGGTTTTCGAGGTTCACAACAGCGTCTGTGCCCGGCGACAGGGGATCGATAATGCAGTTCCCACCCACCGTTGGGCGAAATGCCCCTTCATTGGCGATACCTACGTCACCTCGGCAAAGACGAGCATCGACGCCGTACATCTGAGATCCCGCATTCGGTTCGGCTCGAACTTTCACCACATCGCCAGAGCTGACTTTCGAATTGCCCTGAGCCTTGACAGAGAGAGGCATCGAAGGAGTCGTATAGGGCTCCGGGGGAACCGTTTTCGCAGTTGATTGCAACGAGGTCGTGGTAACCGATCCGTCGCCGTTCGCCGTCGTAACCGACGAGCCGTTCCCTCCCGGATCCGTTGACGACGATGAATCGCCTCCTGAAACCAGGATAACGATCAGGACTATAAGGGCAACGATTCCAAGTGCACTTGAAATCACGAGCCGGCGATTGATCTTCACAAAAGATCCTTTCGAATGCTCACGTCATGCGAAGAAGGAAGAATCTAGCCGACGGGCTCAGGCTCTCGATCTTCAGTTGGTGGGGTCGGAGGAGTCCGAGGAGTTGCAGTCGCCGCAGCTACCAGACGATCGATCTTGGCCTGACGTCGACGGCGGTAAAGCACAATAAGACCAACGATAACCATGAGCGAAAGCAACTGCCCGAAGGGAATTGCGATTGTCGATCCACTTCCTGTTGCAGAGGCGATCGATTGAAGTTCGGGGATGCCCGGATCGTCCTTTGGCGTAAAGATGACCTTTGCGCTGATCATGCCAGTGGGCCAAACATCGGCGACGGTGAAACTCTGCTCTAGCGTGTTGCCCGGCATAGTGGTTGTCACCTCAGGCATGTCGATCGACTTCGATCCGCCAATGCCAGAGAGTTCTAGACGCATGGTGCCGGCGAGGCGGGTGTTGCCCGTGTTGACGAAGATGTACTTGACGTTCACTGATCCGGGTGCGATCGGATTGAGCGATCCTGAATACGACGCAGAAACGCTTTTGATCGCTGCGCTTGGAACGATGTCACCATTTACTCGAACGTTAAGGCGAGTACCCACTCGCTTTTCGACAACGACCTGCGCGCCATCGGCATTCGTCGTAGGAGTTGCAACTGATGCAACGATGCCACCTGGGTGGTCACCGGGAAGCGCGTCTTTCGGCACCGCGATGGAGACATTGACCGCCGTGACGGAACTGGGAGCGATAGTCACGGTGTTGGAACTGAGAACTGTCCACGCAGCAACATCGGTCGACACTTCGCCCGATGGACGAAGGTCATAGGAACCTTCAGACGTAATGAGTGCGTCGGCCGCGTACACCTTGAGTTGAATGGGTTCCGAGCCGTAGTTCCATACTTGGATGGTGTCGGTGATCAAGGTACCGGGGTCGACTGTGTAGGAGAGATCTGTCCGTGAACCTGGTTGATCTGGAGAACCACCCGCCGGAGTAACTGACCAAGACTGCGATGCTTGTGCGCTCGCTGGAATCGTCGCTGCAAAAACACCAAAAACCACGACCGCAAGTACAGCGATCGCCGCCGAAAGCCGAGCTTTGAATTGCCGACTCACGCCATGGTGTTCAGAGGTGCACATCAGGTTTTCCCATTCCGCTCGGTACCGCCGAAGCGGGGCAGAGCCATTGGCTCTGCCCCGCTGTCGACTGCGACGATATTTAGATCAAGGTCAAAGAGCAGTGATCGTAAGGGTACCGGCGTAGGTGCCTGGAGCTTGGCTCGTCGGAACCGAAAGCTTCAGTGCTCCACCGAAGGAGGCCCGACCAATGCTTGCGCCAGTTGCCGACGAGGCAAAGGTCCGTGACACGCTGAGGCCATTGTTGCCGCTGCCACCGCGAGGAGTGACAGCCGCACCAGCGACTGGAGCGAGGTCGGTGGTGTAGCCCGCCGTGACCGAAGGCGTCACACCAAGGTTTGCACCGGTGAAGGAGTTCGCACCCGAGGTGAAGTTGCCCGAAACGATGGAGAGGGTCCATCCAGTCGAACCACTACGGGTGTCGGTCACCGTGACAGCACTGAGGTTTCCGGTGGACTCCCAGAACTTTGCGGTTGCGTCCAGAACTGCAGTACCGAGATTGATTGCACCAGTAGCAGCCGTCGTGAGAGCCAGCGAACCATTCGGCACGACGACGGTGAAGGAATCACCGACGATTGCCGCCGTGGGGGTCACGTTGACGGCGTTTGACTCGACGGTGAAGTTACCGGTGCCGTAGACAGCAGCGACGGTCACGGTGTACTGCGTGCCATTGGTAAGCCCGGAAAGCGTGTAGGTCACGCCAGTCGAACCAGTAAGCGCGGTCGATGGGGAACCACCGGCTGGCGTAGAGGTCACGCGGTAATCAGTAACACCAGATGTCGTCGGTGCGGTCCAGCTAAGCGAGATCGCTCCACCAGCAGGAACGCCACCGAGGGAAGTCGGGCCAGTCGGTGACGGTGTACCGGTCGCCGGTGACGTATCCGCCGAAGCGAACGAGCCGATCGTGTTCGCCTTCACTGTGAATGAGTAATTCACGAAGTTCGTCAGTCCGTTGATCGTCTTTGACGTGGTGGTCGAAGACGTCGTCACTGGCGAACCACCGCTTGGGGTGTAGGTGACGGTGTAGGACGAAATAGGAGCGTTTCCGGTGGACACCGGAGCCGTCCAGTTCAGAGTTGCCTGACCAGCACCAACCGAAACACCAAGACCAGTGGGGGTACCAGGGTTGCCTGCGTACGTGACATCGGCGTGCCAGTAGAGGTTCGGGTTAGCCGGAGTCGAAACCTTGACCCAGAGCTCACACGGATTCGTCGCGTTACACGTGATGGTGGCCGTCTGGCTGTTCTGGCGGGTGAAGGTGTTGACGCCGCTTCCCACACGGAATGTCGCTTCGGCATAGGTGGGGGAAGCCCCGGGAAGACCGTCGGCTGACACGGAGTCATCGTTGGTAGTACCGGAGAACGGAGCGTTAATGCACTTTCCACCCTGCGACGGGTTGAAATCAGAATCGCTCGCAATGTTCGAGCCGGACTTGCAGAGACGAACCTGGATCGCTGAGATGTTGTTCGTGCCAGCGCGGTCGACACGGATCGAGACGCTCTGCCCAGCGACAAGACCATTTGTGGTCTGCCCAGTGAATGCCGGGGTTGTGGCAACTGCGGTGACGGTTGCGACACTGGAGGTGAGGGTATCGGCCGAAGCCGCCGTTGCGGTGACAGCGGGCAACACGAACCCGGTTGCGACAAGTGCGCCGGCTGCGGTGACCGCAGCGATCCGGCGAGCTCGTCGCGTGATTGATTCAAACACGATTGCTCCTTGAGGGTTTGGTGAAAGCTGGAGTGGGAAATTCGAACCTCGGCACCAATGCCTCGGTTTCGGAGAAAACAAGGGGATACATCACATTCGACGAACGGTCAGGCCGATGTTGCTCAAACGGCCTTAGGGCAGTGTTTGGTGGGGTAGGCCATCGGCCCACCCCACCAAGCCACTAAATCAGATGGTCCACTTACGACAGGTCGAAGCGGCAAGGTTGTCATTGCCACCCGCACTTGATGGAAGAGCGGCGAAACCAGCGCTGAGGATGGTTCCTTCCAAATCTCCATTGCAAAGCGGGGAAATATAGGTAGATGAGGAAGCGACATTGTCGAAGCCGACAACCAAGCGAGCGGCGTTAAGGCTGGTCGCACCGATGCGGGTGTCAAGGATGTTGAAGACAAATCGGATACCGGGGAAGGTATTCGATGCCGTAACCGGCGAAACGAAGTTTCCACGAACTTTCGCATACTGCTCGTCCACTACGAAGCCACCAGGATCCGAGGCATTGCCCGTCACGTACTGAAGGCCAGGAGTGTTGAGCTGCCAAGCGCCGTCACCAGTGTTCCAAGCAACAATGTTGGCGTTCTTGGCGATGTTGTTACCAGAGCCAGTAAGGCCGAACGTGGAACGGTTCAGGCCACCCATGCGAGCCTTCACACCGCTACCAGTACGACCGCGCTTGTCGATCGTGGGGTTCGTTGCGTTTGCAGCCATGTAAGACCACACGCCACCGGAGTACGGCATGATCGCACTGTTGTAATCCGCTTTATCAACCGTGTTGGCGGTGTTCTCTTCGATAATCTTGATTGCGGGGCAGCCGGTAGCCGACACAGTCAGGGTTGACGTCTTCGAAATACCCGAGCTGTCTGCTCCAAGGATCTCGTCGTAGAAGTAATCACGAGTTCCGGACGTGGACGGAGGCATGTAACGCTGAATCGGACCAGCGCTACCGCCGACCTGTGACCAGTCGGTGTATGTGCACTGGTAGATGCCGCGCAGCTGAGCCGTCGTGAGCGATGAGGGCGCGTTCTGGGAAGTGGTCGCCCAAGAAACAGCGTCAAGGGCGAAGGCGTAGTACTCGCCCGAGCCTGCAGCCGGAGACGTCCCGCTGTACGACGATGAACGGGCGATGTCGACACAGGCTTTGCTGTTGTCTGCCAAGGTCTTCAACGTTCCACCCGCGTAGGCGTTGAGAAGCGTTCGACCGGCACCTGAACCAGCGGGAGCAACCTGAAGGTTCGCAGTCGCCGGGCTGGGAGCGGTGGGCTTGAAGGTCACGCCACCGTCGCAGAAATCGTCCGCCGGGACAACAACATCGCTCGTGATGTAGGCATCGACGTTGGTGTAGTTGACATTCGCGGTGGTTGTTCCCGCCAAGATCGCACGCATAACGCCCTGAGTGGTGTCAGAACCGACTGCGGTGATCTGAAGCGGGGTTTGCGCTGTGATAGCTGCTCCGGCATCGGGGATGACCGCCCCAAAGGTTGCAACCGAAGCGAGGATTGCCGAGCCGGCGATCAAGCTTCGTTTAAAAAGTGAGATTTTCACTTGTGGGTTTCCTTTCAATGGAAATGAGGTCCTCTTGCATGGCGACGCAAGAGTGACCAAGCGTCGGGGTTATCTTGAGGGACGAAAGTGAATCCCCAACACCACAATGCCGAACATGAGGTGAAGAGTTACCGAACGGTGATGGTCAAACTTTGACGATCAGAAATCGTCTGTTCAGCCGTTTCGGCGACGAGAACGCACAATGCCCATTCCGATGGGAATGACCATGATCGCAAGAAGCGCAAGAAGCGCCAGCGTGCTTGAGGTTCCTATCGGGGATCCCGTGTACGCAACGGGCACAGCCTTGCGCCAATCGGTGCTTCCGCCGCCCGAGGACTTCACCGAGCCGGCTACTGCCGCTGCGCCAGTTCCGTCTGCGGCCGTTGCGCCATCGGCCGTGGTTGATCCAGTAGGACCTGCGCCCGAACCAATCGACGTCACACCAGCAAGCGGATCAACGGGGGGTGCGCCGCCGTCACCGACCGAACCGAGGAAGCGCGGATTCGCGCAGTTGCCGGCACTCAACTGCTCAGGAGGCTGGCCGGTCAGTCGAGCGATTGAATTCGCAACTTCCTGGGAAAGATTCGGCGGCAGTGGCGAATAACCGATACGAGCCATGTTGATTTGGCCATCACATGCGATGTAGCGCAACCAGGTTGCCAGAGTTTCAGTAACTCCGCGGTTTGAGTACGCGCCATTACACGTGGGCCGATCCGCCGATTCCACACACTGCGTCACAATGTAGGAATACGCCGAGATTGGATAGGCAAGCGGGTCCATCGAATTGTAAACGCCAGCGAGTTCCTGGCTGAGGTCCGGACGGAGCCTCGCGCCTTCGAGTGCAGAGGAAATGTTCTGGGCATACGGAAGCACCCATTGTCCGGAGCCATTTTCAATCCATGCCGATGGAACGTCATAGGTCTTGGCGTAGCCGAATTCGTCGTAGCCAATGCTCCATTCGCCCTGCCCGCTTCCGATGAACTGAGCAATCTGATCGGAGCCCTGGAACGCCTGCGACTTGGGAACGAAGCTCGGTGAGCTATCGAGTTGGATGATGCGCACCGTGGTGGGGAATCCGTTCTTTGCCGCCCACGGATCGAAGATGTCAGGCGCAACGTTCTGAACAAAATCATAGAAAAGACCAGTCGTTCCTGACTGCCCACCGCGGTAGACCACGTTGATCGCTTTGTCGGGAAGAACGAGGCCCTTGTTTTCCGCACTAATTGCGGGGTCGTTCCAATTTTTGATGTCCCCAGTGAAGATTCGGGCGACAGTTCGACGAGTGAGATGCAGGTAATCAACCTGCCGGCCAGCGGCATCACGGACGTTGTACATGACCGAGATTGCGCCCGCCACACTCGGGATGTATTGGTAGCCGCGAGCATCGCCAGCGCCCGGAGTCGATAGAGCAGAGAACTCCGCTTCCGTGCCGGCGAAGTCCGCCAACGATTGTCCGAACGCCGTAAGACCCGCCGGCGAACCGGTGGGCAAATAGTTGACCTGAAGACCCTGAGTTTGCGCGTCGGCCACCCACTGCTGCATGGCAAGCGCAACATATGAGGAACCCTGACCGTTCACGCGCGCCGGTGCGGCGCTGGCCGGCAGTGCCGCAAGTGCGCCAAGACCGACGACCACGGCGAGGACGGCCGAGACGCGAAGACTGCGACGGAATGTGAAGCGTGACATCAACCGAACCGCCCTTGGACGTAGTCGAGTGTGCGGGAATCGCGAGGCGTAGAGAAAATGAAATCGGTTTCACCATGTTCGACCACGAAACCTGGTTGGTTCTCTTCAGCCAAGAAGAACGCGCAGTAGTCCGAGACCCGCTGCGCCTGTTGCATGTTGTGCGTCACGATGACGACGGTGACGACATCGCGTAGTTCATCGATGGTCTCTTCGACTCGACGCGTGGAGGTCGGATCAAGAGCCGAACAGGGCTCGTCCATGAGAAGGATGTTGGGATGCACCGCGAGCGATCGAGCAATGCAGAGACGCTGCTGCTGGCCACCGGAGAGCGCTCCGCCCGGGCTATCGAGACGATCCCGCACTTCTTTCCAAAGACCAGCACGTATGAGCGACTGCTCGACAAGGGTGTCCTTGTCGTCACACTTCAGACGAGCGAGTTTTAGGGCTGCAAGGACGTTCTCGCGGATCGACATAGCGGGGAAGGGGTTGGGCTTCTGGAAAACCATTCCGATGCGCATACGGATCTGCTGCGCGCGAGTGCCGGTTGCGTAGATGTCCTCGCCGTCGAGCAGAATTTCCCCGTCGAGTGCCGCACCAGGGATGAGCTCATGCATGCGGTTGAGTAGGCGAAGGAAGGTTGACTTGCCGCAACCCGAAGGTCCAATGAGCGCGGTGACCTTGCCCTTCGGCATGGTGAGGTTGACGCCTTCAAGAACCAAACGCTCGCCGAACCATGCACACGCATCGCGGGCTTCAAGCGTTGAGGCTCCGACTGGAGGTCCGCCGATGATTTCAACGCGAGTCGACATCACCTTGGATTCGGAGGCGGACCGTTCTGGAGTACCGATGAAGTCCTCGTTGCTTGCAGCGTCCGAAGCGTTTTCAGTCTGGATATCGGTCATGGTGCAGAGGCCTCCTTGGCCGGCGAGGCGTTGGGTCGACTCGGTATGAGCGACGTGATGGCGGAGAATGAACGTCGACGGATGCCTGACTTCTTCGACTTCGAACGATCTCGTCCGAAGAATCGAGCAATGGCAAAGAGCACTAGGACAATAAGGAGCAACACAAGTGCACCTGCGAAGCCGCGCTCAATAGCCGAGATGTCGGGCTTGCGGATGTTTCGGTACACGAACAGCGGCAGAGATTCCTGCGGCCCGTTGAACGGATTGGAGTTCATGAGGTCGTAGCCAAACGCAGTAAACAGAAGCGGAGCGGTCTCGCCGACAGCGCGAGCGATACCAAGAACCACGGCGGTGGTCATACCTGTACGGGCTGTGGGGAAGACAACCGACCACACCGTTCGGGCTCGTGATGCACCGAGGGCAAGGCTCGCTTCACGAAGGCCATCGGGAACCAGTCGAAGAACAACTTCGACGGTACGAGTGATAGTCGGAAGCATGGTGATGGCGAGAGCAAGACTCGCCATGAAACCGTTGTATCCAAAGAGTGGATTTCCACTTTTGGCGAACGGAAGAATGAGCACAGCGAAGATGAACAGGCCGGCGACGATTGATGGGAGACCGCTCATCGCGTCGACGAAAATACGAACTGGGCGACGCCATTTACTTCGCGATTCGTTGAGGAATACCGCTGCCGCAATAGCGAGCGGGAGTGACTCGATAAGCGCCAGACCCACTTGTTCGACAGTTCCGATAATTGCGTGGTATCCGCCGCCCGATGTCGAGGGCATGATCGGAGTTATGCCGGTCTGATCCTCGATGAAGAAATTTGGTCGAAGTGCCTTGAGGCCCTCCACAAGGATGTATCCCACCAGCAGAACCAGCGGGATAAAGACAATCGCAGCTGCTGAAACGACCACCACTGTCATCACACGATCGGTCGCAACGAGCCGTCCGACGCGATCGGCGGTAACTGCTGCAAAGATCACTAGGAACGTGACGTACGACCCGATGATGAATCCGAACAGGCTTGCTCCGACCGTAAACCGGTAGAAGATCAGCCAGTTAAGACAAAGAGCGCTGATGAGCGATCCGAGAAGGATCCATACGTCAAAGGTCGTGAACTCGCGTGGACGACGCGGGGTACGAATGCGCTGCGTCGGAGGCTGACGCTTCGCTGCCGCTTCAGCGGCCGGAGTCTCGGTGATGGTCAAATGTCGACTCCCGCGCCCGAGCGACTCTTGGACACAACCACCGACGCAATCATGTTCGTCGCCAACGTGATTACGAACAGTACGAGGCCCGCAGCAAGCAGCCCCGATGTGGTGAACGAATCGGCGCCGGCACGGTTGGCGATGAAGCCCGACACCGTCGCGCCTCCGTTCTGAAGGATGTGGATGCTCTCGCCGATCTTCTGTGGGACCTGCGGAAGGAGCAGCGCAACAGCAATGGTCTCACCGAGTGCACGACCGAGTCCGAGCATCGAACCACCGATAATTCCGCCCTTTCCGAACGGGAAGACGACGGTGCGGATCATTCCCCAACGAGTGCCGCCGAGAGCGAGCGCCGCTTCCTTTTCTCCGGGAGGCGTTTGCGAAAATACTTCGCGAACGACTGAGGTAATGATCGGCAGAACCATCAATGCGACGACGATTCCCGCTATGAAAATTGAGCCAGTGAGACTTGCGTCAGATTCAGTTTTGAACAGTGGAATGAATCCGAAGTTCTGCGACAACCATCTCGAAATCGGCACGATCTTGTCCGACAGATAGAGAAAGCCCCACAAGCCGAAGAGAAGGCTTGGTACCGCAGCGAGAAGGTCGACGACGCCAACCAGCCACTTGCGCCGCTTCGCAGTTGAATATTCAGTGATGGCCAATGCGCAAAAAACGCTAAACGGAATTGCGATCGTTACGGCGACCAAGGCTACGAGCACCGTTCCTGTCAGCAGGCCAAGAACACCGATCCGAGCCGGCTGAACGTCTGTGCGCCACTCCGTTCGAGTCAGGAACGTCCAGATGCCAGTTTCGCCAAGCGCGTCAGAACTCTGGATCATAAGAAAGAGACCGACGAGAAGAAGCAAGACAAGCACGGAAATGCCTGCGCCCATCGTGATGAAGTTGAATCGGCGGTCGACGGCGCTGGGAACTTCCGTCACGATCCGCTTTGTACGCACACGACCCTCAGGGGGAGATGCGCCGACATCGTGGTTTTCGTCTACCAGGGTGCCGGACACGAGAGAAGGAACTCCATTGGCGAGGGGAAAGGACTGCGCTCATCTGTCCGAGAGTCTGGACTCGAAAAGTGAACCCTTTCTGCCGCCAAATAGCAACGAACCAAACCTCAACATCGCATGAACCTCGGCACCGAAGTTGAACGGGAGGTGTCCTTTAGATGACGTCGGAATTGAGCCTGCCTCGTCTACCAGCACCCAAATCAGTAGCCTCAGAAGTTCATGGACCGGCTCCGAAACCCCCCATCCACTCGCGGCCCGCACGCGTCGGGGAATCGACCGAGCCTCCTGATACGCATCCCGATCGGGATTCTGACTCTCGCGGTTGGGATGTCTCTGGTCGCCTGCTCCGCTCCAGCCAAGACCTCCTCGAACGGCACTACCGCGTCGAACACGCCGTCCACCGTCATCGACACGGGGAGTGGGCCAACGACCATCTCACAGTCGATGCGCTCTTTCGAAATCGCGACCGGCTTCAACGACGCAACGAATCTCGTCTCACGCCCGATGCGGAACCAGCTCTGGATCACCCAACGAACCGGCACCGTTCGCGTCGTTGCGATCGAGACTGCATGGAGCCTCGAATTGGGTCAGACCCAACGATCCGGATTCAAGACCTACCCCACCCCACTGCTTGATCTCTCGAACGAGATTTCGACCGAGGGCGAACGAGGTCTTCTAGGCATTGCCTTCAGTACCGACGCACGCACACTGTTCTTGAGTTACGTCAACAAGAAGAGTGAACTCGTCGTCGCCTCGTGGAATGTGACCGACCCCGTTCCACCACCAACCACTCTCCCCCCGCAGACAACTCCGACACCGACGGTTCCCGGAGCACCCCCTACCACGTCAACCACCATGCCGACGACGACCACCACCAACCCGATCCTTCCCGCTTTGCCTGATCCAGTGGTTGACCCGACCTCGAAGCGGATCATTCTTTCCATTGCCCGCGATGGAAACACCAACTATTCGGGCCAGCTCATGCTCGGCCGCGACGGATTCCTCTATATCGGAGTCGGCGATTCACCAAACGGACAGGCCGACAAGACCGCGCAAAACCCCGAGTCCCTCCTCGGCAAGATCCTTCGTATCGATCCTGGTGGCGCAACAATGACTGAGCCCTATTCCATTCCCCCGGGAAACCCCTACGCGACTGGCGGAGGGGCACCGCAGATCTGGATCACGGGAGCACAAAACCCTTTCCGCTTCAGTTTCGATCGGGTCAACGGGAACATGTGGGTCACCGATGCTGGTCGCCTGAAATTCGGAGAAATCGATTATCTCCCCACTTCAAACGGCGCCGGACAGGGCGCCAATCTCGGATGGCCATTCAAGGATGGCAAGGAAACTGGGCCGGAACCCGAGGGAGCCCCGTCCTCGCTGATTGCTCCTCTGGCGATCTCGCCGAGTTCAGGATCGCAGTGCCCCCTCATTGGCGGTTTCGTCTACCGCGGCTCGGTGACAAACTTGCAAGGCGTCTATGTCTATGGCGACCACTGCACCGGATCCGTCAAAGGGCTCCTCCAGCGCAAGGGTGTCGTACTTGACGACAAAGCGATCGGCCCACAACTCGGTGCGAATTCAATCATCGCCTTCGCCGAGGACAATCAGGGTGAGTTGTATCTCGTGACAACCGGTGGATCAGTCCAAAGGTTGGCATCAGCATGACCGAAACCACCATCGACCCGAACGCGTCTGAGTCGGCACACTCTCGCCGGAATTTCTTCGCCGGACGAACCCTTTCCAACGGAAAGAAACTGTTCTGGTGGCGTGAGGTGCTGATCGTGATCGTGGTTGATGTCGTCTATGAAACGGTCCGCAATCTTTCTGCCGGAAAGCCTGACAAGGCTTACGCAAATGCACTCCGAATTATCGACTGGCAGAAGAGTCTCGGGATTTGGCACGAACAGGGAATGCAAAATTTCGCACTGGACTTCACACCCCTCATCGTGTTCGCCAACTACTTCTACGGGTCGGTCTACGTCGCAGCGACTCTCTTTACTCTCGTCTTCCTGTATCGAAAATTCCCAGACGATTACCCGCTTTTCCGAAACACGCTCATGATCGGAACTCTTGGCGGACTGATCGGTTTCGCGCTGTTCCCACTTATGCCTCCTCGATTGCTCGACGACACCGTTCTCCTTCAGGGCATCAACGCGGGAAACTGGTTTGGTTTCGTTGACACATTGGTCCAGTACCCCACGTTCTGGTCGTTCAACGACGAGACCATGAAGACCATCTCCAACCAGTTCGCGGCCATGCCGTCCCTGCATTGCGGATGGGCGTTCTGGGGCCTCATCGCCCTGCTGCCACGAATGAGGAATTGGTGGTCAAAAGGGCTCGTGATCCTCTACCCCGTCATGACGGTCTACGTCGTCGTCATCACCGGAAATCATTATGTTCTCGATGCCGTCGCCGGCTTCGCCCTCTTCACCGTTGCCTACTTCGTTGCTCGACAAATCTCGCGAACTGGCCGCACGACCCAGGTCGAACTCACAGACGTTACGAACGCAGACTGATCGCTAAGCGGTAGGCATCAACATTTCGATCCACGACGTCCGACCAATCGACTGGCGACGGCGTCGACCGGTTGAATGCGGTTATCCGTTCGCGTAGTGCTCGATCGGTGACGATTCGCGTGAGTTGATCAACCATGTCTTCGTCCGAATGTGCAAGCAATCCTTCCTGCTCATGACGCACAAACTCACGTATCCCAGTTCGTGATTTCGCCACCACGGGAAGGCCCGCACAACGAGCTTCGAGCGCAGCGATTCCGAATGATTCGAGATTCGCCGGCGCAACGAAAACATCGGAACGGGCGAAAATCGTACGAATCTCCTCACGGGTACGTCGCCCAACAAGTTTCACGACATGGTTGAGACCATGAGCCCGAACGAACTTCTCAAGTTGGGTTAACTCGGGGCCATCACCGATGATCACCATTCCGAGCCGGAGATCCTCGGGCAATCGATGAACAACCTGATCGATCATCCGCAGCAGATGCATCGGCCGCTTTCGCGGCGCGAGCCGCATCACTGACACGAGGGTCACGACGGAAGGATCGTGGTCTATCGGATCGACGGACCACGCCTCGTTCTCGATGCCGTTGGGCAAAACAACGACATGGCCTCCCCTCTTCGCCATTTTGCGTATCGGTGCCACCGCAACTTCGCTCACTCCCGAGAGAACGACGGGCCACTTCCCCCATCCGCTGACGACGTTGAGGCCCATGAACAGAGGAGTGGCATAACTCCAAATGCAATGCACGGTGATGACAGTGGGAATTCCCGCACGCTGTGCTGCTCGCGCTCCGACATACGAGAGTGGACTGACGACACCACCATGGAACTGCGCAACATCAACGCGTTCGTCGATCAGCAGACGCGACACCTCACGGAACGCCTTTCGAGTGAAAGGAATATCGAAAGGCAACAGCGGCACGTCGATCCGATGCACTCGCACGCCGTCGACGAGAGTCGGACCGGGCGTCGTCGTGAGCACTACAACCTCATGACCAGCGCGTTGCAGATGACACGCAAGATCATGAACCTGCATCTCGATGCCACCGAGACGCGGCACATAGCAATCGGAGATCAGTGCGATCTTGAGCCGTCCTGGCACGGAACCAATGGTCTCAGGGGTGTCGGTCACACGACTCCTCGGGACGGTGGACGAACAAGGGTTCACGGTAGTCCTCGTCGTCGCCCTGTAAGAATGCACAGATGCCTTATGGGACTCTGGTCGCCTTTCATGCCCATCCCGACGACGAGGCACTACTCGACGCTGGCACCCTCGCTCGAGCAGCACAGTCCGGACATCGGGTTGTTCTTGTCTTTGCCACCTGCGGCGGTGCCGGCGACGTCGGTACCGGTGTCCTGAACGCCGACGAGGGACTCGCTGAGCGTCGATCGGCCGAAGCCGAAGTATCTGCGGCGGTGCTCGGAGTAGCCCGTGTCCTCTTTCTCGACTATCTCGACTCTGGTCATTCGCCATCAGAAGATGGCACGTGGCCAACGGGAACCTTCTGCGCGACACCCGTTGCCGACGCGGCCGAAGCGCTCTCCTCGATCCTCACTGAGGAAGGGGCATCACTACTCCTCGCCGACGACCGCAACGGCGGATACGGGCACCCCGATCATCTCCAAGTGCACCGAGTTGCTCGTGTCGCTTCCGAAGCGACCGGGATTCCCCTCCTAGAAGCAACAATCGATCGCGAATTCCTCTCGGGAGGAATCGATCTGGCCCGCGGATTGGGATTGGAGGTTCCCGAAGGATTCGTGCCTGCCGACCTTTCAACTTGGTACACGCCAAATTCCGAGATCACTCACACCGTTGATGTCAGTTCAGCGCTTCGCGAACGACGTGCATCGATGGCGGCGCACGCTACGCAGACGACCGGAGCCGTCGACACTGTTCGCACACTGTCAATCTTCCTCGGACTCCCCGACGACATCTTCGCAATTGCCTTCAGCACGGAGTGGTTTGTACTAAGCGGCGATCCTGACAGATCGATTCCCGAATCCTTCGCCGATCTCTTCACGATCATCAGTCGATGACGAACACTCCCGATGAAGAATTGCCGGAGGTCCTTCAGGGGCTGAGCAACGAAGAAGCAACCGACGCATTCGCTGTTGTCAGCCACGAACTCCATAAGAAGTCGGGCGCACGAAGAGCTATTGAGATCGGGCTCTCGCTGGCGATCCTCGTCGTCATCTTTTCGTTTGTGATCCCCAAAATCACTGGTTCTGATTACGCCGACATCTGGAACGAGATGAGCAGATTGTCGCCGCTCGAAATCGCGGGACTCATCGCATTCTGGTTCCTCGGCATGCTCGCCTACACGGGAGTATTGACCAACACACTTCCTGGACTTCGACGCACACAAGCCCTCACCGTGAACTTCGCGGGAAGCGCCGTTTCCAACTCAATGCCATTTGGCGGTGCGGTCGGCGTCGGCGCCACCTACGCAATCGACATGTCATGGGGTTTCACCGCCCCATCGGTCACCCTGTCAATCCTTGTTTCCGGGATCTGGAATGTCTTCGCAAAGTTGGCGATGCCCGTCCTTGCGCTCTTACTCCTCATCATCTCTGGCCATGCCGCAGGAAAGCTCTTCTTTCCAGCGATACTCGGTCTGATCGCGCTCATCGTTGCGGCTGTCGTTCTCGGACTCATCATGCGAAGCGAACGACTTGCAGAACGCATCGGTAGGTTGGGCCAAAACATCATCGCGTGGTTCTGCCGGTTGACCCGCAGAAAGAAAACCCCCGATGTCGTGACTGCAGTTCTCGACTTTCGTCACCAAAGCATCGGGCTGGTCCGGGAACGATGGCTCTTCATCTCGTTCTGGATAATTGCGTTCAACCTCATCCAGTTCCTTTTGCTGTTCGCGTGTATCCGTGCGATCGGCATCGACGGCATCACCGTGACCGAGGCATTCGCCGCCTTCGCCTTCGCTCGTCTACTCGAAGCCATCCCGATCACACCGAGTGGAGTTGGATTCGTCGAGGTCGGCGCAGCGTCGGCACTCATCAGTTTCGGCGGACCGGAAAACGCCTCGACTGCCGCAATCTTCTTGTTCAGAGGATTTGTCTATCTCCTTGAGATTCCGGTCGGTGCCCTGGCGTGGGTGGTGTGGGCGTCTCGATCTCGTTGGCGTCGGCCCGTCGGCTCCGCTCCAGTTCCGCACCGGCGCCACTCTCCCCGGCTTACGTAAACCTCAGATCGCGGAAACCGCCTCGGTCAGCTCCTGCAACGCTTCAGCTCGTCGAGAACCGACACCCAAGTGCCAATCGGGAATCACGACTTCATCGACTCCGACATCACGCAATTTCGAAACCAGTTCGGCGAACTCCGCAGCATTTCCCGCAAACGCGGCACGATCGCCAGAAGCTTCGATAAACGATCGTGCCTTTGCATCGGAGTCGGTGAGGAACACGAGCGCTTGCGTCGACCGGCGAATCGTCAATGGATCACGATCGATCCCATCGCAGGCTCGATCGAGAAACGCGGAGCGTTCGGCAAAGACCGCTGGCATCGCCCACATGTTCCACATGTCGGCGTGACGAGCCACGAGCCGCAGCATCCGGTCGCCCTTGCCACCGATCATGATCGGAAGGCGCGACTGAAGCGGCTTGGGTTCGCACCATGCATCGGAAAGCTCGAAAACAGACCCTTGGAAATCAGTCGACGAACGTTCGAAAAGTGAGCGGACAATGGTGCAGTACTCGTCGAGACGTTTAATGCGTTCGCTCGGCATTCCGAGGCTGAATCCATACTGCTCGTGCTCATTGCGTTGCCATCCAGCACCGAGACCGAGGGTCAACCTGCCGCCAGAAATGTGATCGACTGTGACCGCCCAGTTCGCTACCACCGCCGGATGTCGATAGGTCGCCGACATCACTAATGGTGCTAACCGAAGCCTGGTAGTTGCGACCGCAAGAGCCGAAAGAACTGACGTGACCTCGAGCCGGGGGTCGGTGACCGCCCCAAATCCGCCTCCATCGGCCATGAAATGGTCCTCCACCACGACTCCATGCCAGCCAAGGCGTTCCACCTGTTCGACGGCCTCGCAGAGATCGGTCCAGGGTTGGCTCACCAGCGGCCACAGGGTCAGGTCCATAGCGTCAGTCTCGTGCATTCGGTGGATGTGCGAGAGTGAGCCCATGGCTCATCTTTTCGACGAACGATCCATCCTGCTCACCGACCGAGTCGCCATCGTCACCGGCGCCGCTGAAGGTATCGGTCGAGACACCGCCCTTCTCTTCGCTCGCTGCGGCGCCACATTGGCAATTTGCGATCGACAAGCAGAGTTGCTGGCCGATGTCGCCAGTCAGATTGAGGCCATTGGTCGACCAGTGTTGACCGCAGTACTTGACGTCCGCGATGCCGATGCCGTTGATGCCTTCGTCGCCGACATCGCCACCGCCCATGGCCGTGTCGACGTGCTCGTGAATAACGCTGGCGGAACCTTTGTGTCTCCATTCCTCGATGTCAGCCCCAAGGGTGAAGCGTCGCTGATTGCCGAGAACTTCACGCAGGTCACGCACTTCATTCGACGAGTAGCACCCCTCATGACAAGCGGTGGATCAATCATCAACATCACCTCGATCGAAGCTCATCAGGCCGGTCCCGGATTCGGCATCTACGCCGCAATGAAAACCGCTCTCGAAAGTCTTTCGAAGTCTCTCGCTCTTGAGTTCGGAACCCGCCGGATCCGAGTCAATTCGATCTCTCCCGATGCACAACCCTCCGAGGGCGATAAAGGACTCCAAGAAACGTTGGTCGAAAGCGACCCCGAATTCCTGCCAGCGTTCCTGCCGCCGCTCGGCTACCTCGGCACGACTGAAGACACTGCGGCCGCTGCGCTTTTCCTTGCATCGGATTTGTCCCGCTTCATCACCGGCACCTCTATCCATGTCGACGGCGGAACCTGGGCCGGCGGCGGATGGCATCGACCCGATTCGACTCGCCCGAGCCATTGGAGCAGCGACGATGTCTGACCTCACTCAACCTTGGGGCCTCAATGGCCTTTCGATCGTGGTCATGGGCGCCGGAGGCGGCGGAATCGGTACCTCGATCAGCCGCTTCCTCGGGCACGCCGGTGCATCGATCGTTGCCGTCGACATCGACGCCGAAAAGTTAAAGGTCTGCACCGACGTACTTACCGCTGACGGCACTGACCACGTCGGCCTCATCGCTGATGGTCGCGATCGCAGCGCTGTCGCCGAAGTTGTCGACCGCGCATCGGAACTCGCGCCTCTCCGCGGATCAGTGCAGGTCGCTGGTGGCATGTGGCCGCCGCAATGGGCTCCCTTTGCCAGCGATGACCCTGCCTTCGACGACGTCATGGCACTCAACTTTGGTTCCACGGTGAACACCGTGCGCGCTGTCGGCCGTCGTCTCGTCGAACAGGGCAACGGGGGTTCTATCGTCAACATCGCGACTACCTCAGCCCTGAACGGCATGCCCTACGGATCAGCCTACGCCGCAGCGAAGGCTGCGGTGCTTTCGCTCACTCGTTCCCTCGCGATCGAGTGGGGAAGCCGCAACATCCGAGTGAATGCCGTTGCCCCCGGGTCAATCGCGACTCCAAAAAGTGCGTCGACGCGCAAGCCCGGTGATACCGACGGCAACGACCTCGACGTCATTCCAATGCGCCGCCGAGGCACGAGCGACGACATCGCCAAGGGTGTGCTCTTCATGATGTCGGATATGTCGGCGTATGTGACCGGTCAGGTTCTATGCATCGATGGTGGAACCTCGGTACGTCCCACCTACAACGATCGAGAAGAACTTCCGGTGTTTGTTCACAACGAGGAACTGCGCGCTCGACTCGCCGATTGGTGAACGACTCGAAGGTCGACTTAGAGGCTGGTGAACCGACCACCGCTCACAACGAGGGTCTGGCCGGTGACGTACCGAGCCTCGTCACTGCAGAGGAACACTGACGGCGGGCCGATATCGGTTTCGGGATCGCCAAGTCGTCCCAGCGGCACCAATCCCTCAATGCGCTTGACGCGTTCGGGCTCAAGAATCTTCATGTTCTCAAGCGCAGGCGAAATTGCTAGCGGGGCGACGCTGTTAACGCGTATGTGATCGGGACCCCACTCTCGGGCCAACGCGCGCACCAATCCACGTTGTGCCGCTTTTACTGCGCTGTAGAACGGCGCTCGTTCGGATCCTTCAATACCCGCCGGCGAACTCATCAATAAGTAGGCACCCTTTGACTTCTTAAGGTGCGGAAACGACTGCACAGCAAGACGCCATGTTGCACGAACGGTGACCGATGCGTGGTCCTCCCATTCATCGAGCGTCGTCTTCTCGAAGTCGGTTGCCTCACTCGAACGATTACTCACCGCGTTATGCACCACCGCGTCAAGCCGGCCGAAATCAGCAACGAGTTGTTCAATCGCTGCAGCACTCTGCGCGGCGTCGGTGACATCGCAGCGAAGAATGACAGGAGTTCCGCCAGCAGCGACGACGTCGGCCGCTGTCTCAATTGCCGACTCAGGACGCCGAACGCCGATACCGACGATCGCACCCGCAGCACCGAATGCTGTGGCCACGCCTCGACCCACACCAGCGCCAGCACCAGTCACAAGCACGACGCGATCAGTCATCAAACCGTGAAGTCCGCTCATGGCTGCATCACCGTTCCCCGATCGGCAACCAACAGGGCGCCAGTAATCGCTCCCGCTGCTGGGCTCGCCAACAAATCGATGAGTCCAAGAACATCGTCAACTGCGGAACCAGCCGGGAGTGAAGGTTGGCCGAGAACAGGTACTGCGGGAATCTCAACGGCATCGGTGTCGTCGTCGCCCAACATGAAGGCCGACAGTTCAACCTCGATGGTGTTTACCGTGATCGATCGGGCTCCCCATCGGCGGGCAACGGCTTTGGCCATGACCCGAATTGCCTCGACGGCGCTGCACAGCGGAACAAGGCCAGCCACACCGGTGGCCACAACCGTCGGGAGAACGAGAATCACCCGTCCGCCGTCAGCGATGACTGAATGGACCTGCTGCAGCACGATGAATGCCGCCCGCATGGGATATTCCGCCGCCTGATCCCACTCCGATTCATCCAGCGCGGTGATTGGCGCCGCACGGAAGGCCAAGGGATCGATTGCTGCGACCACCACTCGGTCAATGACATGCCCAGCAGAGAGTGAGCGCATCTCTTGGCCGACTGACTCGGCATCGGTGAGATCGAGTGTGGGATCTATCTGAACGACCTGATCTCCGCGATCACGAAGCCGTTGCGCGATCGACGAACCAATACCTGAGCTCGTCGCGATCACGAGTGTTGCCGATGACGTTGCCATGCCCTTCCTCCTGACTGCGAGACGCTACTTCGCTCGTTGAACGGAGCAGCACCGATAGTGTCGCCCTGTGGACAGGGGGAAGCAGCGGAGAGTTCTGATTGCGACGATGCTCGGCGTCTTCGTTTCCGGATGGCCCGCCGTCATCCTCGTCGCCGCGCTCCCCGAGATCGGCGACAATCTGCACGCTTCCCGTTCCACGTTGTCCTGGGTTCTGTCGTTGCCGATGCTTATCGGGGCAGTCATGCTTCCGACCTTCGGTCGACTCGGCGATCTCAAAGGGCAGCGCCGTGTGTTTCTCATAGGACTCACCGTTTGTGGCGGAGCGGCAATCCTGACCGCACTGTCATGGAACGCCGCATCACTCATCGTCTTCCGAACCGTCAGCCAAACCGCTGGCTTTGCCACCGCTCCCACGGCCGTTGCTCTCATCATGGAGACTTTTCCTCTCGACTCGCGACCCAAGGCACTCGGGATGTGGGCCTTTGTCTCTGCGGCAGCTCCAGCCCTTGGTCTGGCCTTCGGTGGTCCCATGGTCGAGGTTCTCAGTTGGCGCGGTGTGTTCTTTGCGCAGGGAGTTTTGGCACTGGCCTTCCTCCCTTTGTGTTTGCGCTGGCTTAGCGAAACGCAGCGACGAACGAACATCGGTTTCGATATCGCCGGTGGCATCACACTCATGCTGGGCACCGGTTCGATCCTGCTGTATCTGGACCGCGGCGGCACATGGGGTTGGACCCAACCCGTTGAACTTGCACTTCTCGTTGCTGCCCCGATGCTTCTCCTTCTCTTCGTCCGCATCGAAAAGCGCGCGAAGTTCCCACTCTTGCCCACAGGCCTGCTCGCTAATCGCGCCTATTCAATGCCTGCGATTTCCGAATTTTTCTCACAAGCCTCGAGCAACGCCGTGTTTTTCAGCGCCCCGCTACTACTGCAACAACGTTTCGGTAAATCAATCGCCGAAACTGCCTTCCTCATGCTTCCCCTGCCACTCGGCATGTGTTTCGGAGCGATCATTGGCGGTCGCGTGGCAGCCCGATTCGGTGAACGACGTGGCGGACTCATCGGTACGAGCGCCATGGCCCTGTCGATGGTTCTTTTCCTCCTCGGCTACAACACCAAGGCTCTCGGCGTAATCACGATCGCACTGATTGTCCAAGGAATCGCCAACGGATTCGTCCGCCCTGCGGTGGCGTCGGCTGGTGGCGCTGCACTCAGCCCCGAATACTTCGGCGTCGGCATGGCCACACTGCGAATGATTGCCCTGCTCGGTTCAACGATGGGAATCAGCATCGCTCTTGCGGCGTCAGTTATCGGAGGGTTTCGGGCGATCTACATCACGACCTTCGTTCTCGCACTTCTGGCAACGGCCACGATGACACGAGTTGTCTCCCACAAACGACTCACCGGCACTCCTGTGGAACGCAAAGCTCAGGAGCAGGCGCTAATCGCCGAGATGGAAACCGAAGCGGGGCTCACCGCCCTTCCTGCATTCGAGGGTTGAAATGACGACATCAGCGCCGGCCGATCCCACCGCAGTCCTCTACCTCGCCACTTGGCTCCCCCCAGAATTACACGACAGATTCTCGGCATGGTGCGACGAGCATCATCGCGAGCAACTCGCTCTTCCAGGATTCCAACGTGCGCGCCGCTTTGAGTGGAGAAGCAGCAGACGTGATGATGATCCACCGCAGTATCTAACGATGTACGACCTCGATTCGCTCGAAGCCCTTCGCAGTGCCGAGTACCTCGAGCACATGAATTCATCGCCTGGTCTCCCCGATTTCCTGCGCGGCCATCTTCGTCTCCAACGCCGCGACTGCACTGTCATCGCAGCACTGCCCACTCCGTGGTGGCCACCGACTCCGAACTCTCTGCTTGACGTCTTCCAACTCAACGACGATGCCTTGGCTGTAGGCCTACGTGAGGAAATGTCGCGCCTCCATGCATCAGTTGAATCGGGCATCTCTCTCCGCCTGATCGACAGCGACAACGATGAACCCCTAGTGCTCATCGATCATGGAGATGACGATTCCAAGCTCATCGACACGATCACGGCTGCAAGCGGATCGCTCCGTTCCTCGTGGCGCTGCTGTTTCGACGAACAGGCATAGCTCCACCGCCTCCTAGGATCATCCCATCGAGATTTTGGTCATCTGCTCTGGAAATACCTGCCGTTCGCCTATGGCGATGGGCCTGCTCGCGCATCACCTCGCAGCGCGCGGAATGGATGCCCGAGTGCATTCGGCAGGAACGCTCGGTTGGGGTGGACCGGCGACCAACCATGCCGTCGAGACGCTCGCTGCCCGGGGACTCGACCTGACTGCGCATGAGAGCCGCCGCATTAAGGGAGAAGACGTCGCCGAGGCCGACCTCATTATCGGAATGACGAGGGATCATGTGCACGGAGTCGTCGTTCACGACGCCAGTGCGATCGCACGAACGTTTGTGATGGGCGAAATTGTGCGACTCGGTACCAAGGTCGGTCCCCGCCGTCCCGATCAATCGGTTCGCGAGTGGTGTGCCGACGTCGCTGCCCTTCGCCCCAAGGGACGTCCTGCCGGCATCGCTTCCGATGACATTGCCGACCCGGTTGGCGAAGGACTTGAGGTGTACGCCGCCACAGCCAACAAACTCGATCGCCTCTGCGCAGCCACCGCTGCTCTTCTGCTCCCCGATGGCGCCCACGGTGAAATCGTCGACATCGACCCGCTTGAGGAAGCGTAAGGCGCCTTCCCAATTCGCTCCTTCCTCTAGGATTACAGCATGGGAAAATTCGCCAATAGCAAGGCTCTTGCCGGTGCCAGTTTCGGGGTTCTGAAGAGCGAAAAGAAACTCGCAGCCATTCCTGTGGTGTCGGCGGTGACCTGCGGAATCATTGCGATCATCGTTGGCGGTGGTGTTGCCATCACCGCTGATCTCATCGCCAATCCCGCTCCCGGCCAAGACGATTTCGCCATGACACCAACATCGTGGGTGGTCGGGATCGTCGGCGTCTTCATTATTGGCCTTGTCTCGCAACTCTTTGCTGCAACCCTTATCGCCGCCGCCAATGAGCGACTCGACGGAGGCAGTTTCACAATGGGTCAGGCCTTCTCCAAAGCCACTAGCCGCACCCCTTCAATTCTCGGTTGGTCCGCAATCAACTCCACCGTGGGCCTCGTACTCCAAACCCTTCGCGACAAAGCTGGCTTCCTTGGTGATATCGCAGCGGGCCTCGTTGGCGCTGCCTGGAACGTCATAACGTGGCTCGTTCTGCCAATCATTGTGGTTGAGGGAATTGGTCCGATCGCTGCCATCAAGAAGTCAGGAACTCTTCTGAAATCAACCTGGGGAGAGAATCTGTTCGCTCAAGCCGGTATTGGCCTGATCGGATTTCTTCTGATGCTTCCCGGAATCCTCGTCTTCGGTGCTCTGAGTTTTGCGCTACCGGTCGTGGGCATTCCTCTGCTGCTCATCTGGATCGTCGTCATCGGTTGCCTCATGTCAGCGATCGGGGCGATCTACCGAACGGCGTTGTATCGATTTGCCGTCGGCCTTCCCAATGGCAATGTGTTCACCCAAGATCAACTCGCCGGCGCATTCAGGTCGAAGGCCAAGTCCGGAAAGTAACGCTGATCTTCACGACGGCATCAGCACTTTGTGCGCGTCGGTCAGTCAACGAACGGATCAGTCTTCGGCGGGTCGCACGCCGATCGGCCATCCCTCAACGACGACTACTTCATTCGTGAGGGGTGGCACCCACCCTTCGCCATCGATCCATCGGCGAACAACGCGCCCAGGCACGCCAACGACCACGCTGTGATCGGGGATCTCACCTCGGACCACCGCCCCTGCGGCAATCGCACAGTTACGACCGATCGACGCGCCGGGCAGCACCACGACGTTCGTGCCGATCCACGTACCCGATCCAACACGAACAGAAAAACCCTGCAGGACCTGTTTGCCCACCGGAAGCCACGGATCGGCGTAGGTGTGATTGTGATCGGTGAAATACACATTCGGTGCGATCGTGACATCGGACTCGAGCACGATCGAATGGCGAGCGACGAACCAGCAGTCTTTGCCCACCGTCGTGCGATCACCGATCTCGATCACCGGTTCGGTCTCGACGGGGTAGGTCTCGGTGGGCATCCCCACCGCCAGCGTGGTCCCCGCCCCGATGAAACAGTCCTCCCCGATGTGAATGGCATGCGCGTTGTAGCAATCCCCCTGAGGGAACGCGACATAACTGCCCCGACCCATCGAGCCATACCGCCGAGCTAGAGGGTGTTCAGCATTGATCGCCCCACCGAGTCGGATGCGCTCCCAGGCGGCATTTATAACTGATGTCACGACCGATCGGGACCAGGCCCTCAGCCGATCAGGCCACAACATTTAGTGTCACATTCATTGACGGTAGCCTGAGCACTTTCCTGCCTTGGAGTTTCGATGGCCACTATCAGATCACATGCTCGAGTCCACAGAAGCGCTGACGATGTTTGGAAGGTCGTCGGCGATCCCACTCGCATCGTCGACTGGTTCCCCGGAGTCACCGCGGTCACCGTCGAAGGTAACATCCGCACGCTCACCCTTGCGGCGGGGCTTCCCGTCTTCGAAGAGATCGTGACCCTCGATCACCGCATGCGCCGGTTCCAATACCGCATCACCGGCCCCCTCCCGGTGAAATATCACCTCGGAACCATGGATGTCATCGAAGACGGCGAACCCGGATGCCTGCTCATGTACTCCACCGAAATCTCCCCCGACCCCATGGCCTTCGTGCTCGATGGCGTCATCTCCGAAGGCATCGGCAACCTTGCCCGAATGCTCAACGAACACACCGAGGACGAACGCTGATGGGCCGGAAAATTCTTTTCATCACGACTGATCAGATGCGCTACGACGCGATCGGTGCCAACGGCGGAACTGTTGCCCGCACACCCAACATCGATTCGTTTGCGGCAAACGGCATCTCCTATGACAGGGCTCAACCCCAAAATGTCGTGTGCATGCCATCGCGCGCCACGATGGTCACGGGACAGAACGTCGGCACTCACGGGGTGTGGATGAATGGTGTTCCCCTTCCCGTCGAGGCTCCCAGCGTGGCTGCAGTGCTGCGCGACGCCGGTTACCGCACTGCACTCATCGGCAAGAGCCATTTCGAGCCACTCCTCGATCCGTTCCTCCGCTTCGAAGAGAACCGACAGGGCTTCGCCGGCACGACAGTCGGCCATCGCGGTTTCGACCATATGGAACTCGCCACTCACGGCGCTGCTGGGTTCACCCACTATTCGAATTGGATTCGCCACAACCATCCCGAAGCCATCGGAATGTTCTTCCAGGTGCTCGATGGAGACCTCGAAGTCAACGATGCACCGGGTGGCGACACCGGCGCTCCTCAGATCAAGCGAAACACTGTTCCGCGCGACTGGTATCACACCGACTGGGTGGCCGACCGCACGATCTCGTGGCTCGACGGACTAGCGAACGACGACGACTGGTTCTGTTGGATGAGCTTCCCCGATCCCCATCATCCGTGGGATCCGCCCGAATCCGAACTTCATCGAGTCGATTGGCGTGAACTCGATCTTCCGGCGGGTTACCCCCAGAATGCGGCCGAACGCGAAGCCATCATCGATGCGAAGCCTCGTCACTGGCGCCTCTGGTACGACGGCAAGCTCGTGAGCAACTACGAGGCTCCCGCCAAATGGGTTCCGGCCACACTCACCGCCGATCAGATTCGCGAAGTCAACGCACTCGCCCACATTGAGAACGAACTCATCGACGAAGCGATCGGCCGAGTGCTCGCTGCTATCGATTCCAAGGGTTGGAGCGACGACCTCGACATCGTGTTCACCACCGACCACGGCGAGTTCCAGGGCGATTTCGGATTCCTGTTCAAGGGCCCGTACCACGTCGATTCGCTTATGCGACTCCCGCTTATTTGGCGACCCGCTCCGTCTGCTGGTGGCGGCGCTGACGCCACTGCGCGAGTCTCCCAGCCCGTGGGCCTGCTTGATCTCGCTCCCACGTTCTGCGCCATCGCTGACGTGCAACCGCCCGAGTGGATGGAAGGCCGACCGCTCCCCATCGACGATGCCGACGCACAGGCTCGCGGATTCGAGCGAGTCACCACCGAGTGGGACAGTCGCCAACCCGATGGCACCGAGATTCACCTTCGCACAATCATGCGTGACAACTTCGTGTGTACGACCTATCAGCCCGGCACCGTGCACGACGGCACCGAAGGCGAGTTGTACGACCTCGTGCTCGACCCGTTGCAGCAGATCAATCTTTGGGACGATCCCGATCGCCGCGCGTTGCGCGATGAACTACTTATCGACCTAGCTGCGAACTTCGTGGAGCCGCGACAGTTCCGCCACGCCGAAGCACCAGTCTGAACCGGGCTACCGAGCGCGTTTCACAACAGCCCGGCTAGCACCTCAAGGGTTTCATCGCGGTTTTCGTAGGGAACCGCAACAAACTCGGTTGCGCCCGCTTCGAAAATCTTCTCGATCCCGGCGCGAACCGTGGCCGCATCTCCCACGAGCGCGACATCGGCGGGACCCTCAACCCCTTCGCGATCGAGCATCGCCCGATACGAAGGAAGAAATCCGTACACGAGGAACTCCTCGGCGGCTTTCGCTCGTGCTCCGGCTTCATCATCAGTGACACAAACGGGAAGCGCACACACGATGCGCGGGGCAGGACGGCCAGCCTCGGCCGCTGCCTTTGTGATGGTCGGCGTGATGTGGGAACCGATCGTGACTGGTCCAGTCATCCAGGTAGCGGTTCCCCGCGCCATCCGTGCCGTCACATTCAACATCTGCGTGCCGAGTGCGGCGACAAGCGTGTCGACCGGGGTGGAATCAGGAATATCAAGAGCAAGGTGGCCATGCAGAGTCTCGCCTGCGAAATCGGCTGCCTCGCCATTGAGCAATGGCATGAGAATGCTGAGATATTCACGAAGATGACGAACGGGCTTGTCGAAGGTCATGCCGAACATTCCCTCGATCACCATTTGATGTGACAGGCCGATTCCGAGAGTGAATCGGCCGTCGGCAACTTGCTGGAGGGTTCGTGCTTGGGCAGCGAGCATCGCGGGGTGACGCGGATATGTGGGAACGACTGCGGTCCCGAGACGCACCTTCGGAACCTCGCGAGCGACGACTGTGAGCGCAGTCAGCGTGTCGAGACCGAAGATCTGCGGCATCCAATACGAACCGAAACCAGCGTCGGAAAAGAGTCGCGCGTGTTCGACGGCCTTTTCGACTGTTGGCGGCTGACTGAAGATTCCGATTTCCATAATGACTCCTTGGGTGATGTCGTTCGCGATGAGTTGGAACTGCTGAAGAAGTTCGGTCAGCCTGCGAGAGGTTGCAGGGCGACTGCGTGAGTCTCGAGCGCTGCCGGCGAATGAGGCGGTGGAAAATACACGATGCCCATATCGAGACCAGCCTCGGCATAGGCCTCGGCCTGCGCTACCGCTACCCCGGGATCATCGGGATTCGCTAGAAGGTGCGTCGACGTCATGATCTCGGAGGGATCCCGTCCGATGCGTTCGCATTCGGCCCATAAGAGATCTCGCGAGGCCTTCCACGATTCCACCGGACCTCCCGGGTAGTTCCAGTGCTGGGCCCAGCGAGCGACCGCAGGAATTGTTCGCTTCGGACCAGCACCACCAATGCAGATGGGCGGATGAGGGCGTTGGATCGGCTTCGGTTCGCAGTAGGCGTTCGTCAACGTGAAGTGCTTGCCGCTGAAATTTGAAACCTCGTTCGTCAGCAACGACACAATGACTTCAAGGCTCTCGTCGAACATGTCGAAACGCTCGGTAAGGGTGGATCCGAGGCTGATGCCATAGGCGTCGGCTTCTTCATCGTTCCAGCCGGCACCAAGTCCAAGTTCGAGTCGTCCATTCGAGATGACATCGACCGTTGCCACCATGTTCGCCATCACTGCGGGATGTCGATACGGAAGTCCGGTGACCAGAACACCGACGCGGATTCTCGTAGTTGCTTGCGCAAGCGCAGTAAGGGTTGACCACCCTTCGAGACAGGGGCCATGAGAGTTATCCGAGTGAATCGGATAGAAGTGATCGAAGTTCCATCCCGATTCGTACAACTCAATGTCGTCGGCTGCTCGCCAGACATCGAGCATTGCCTGCCAGGTGGTGTGTTGAGGTGAGGTCTTGAATCCGAAGCGCACGCCGTGAGGCTAATGAGTTCGAAGAATGCCCGTTGCCGAAATCGCCAAAAAGACGATGAGCGCTTAGTCGTCGTATCCGCCCCGGCGGTCGCGCTTGCGAGCTGCCTGACGACGCTTGGCATCAAGCCGACGCTCTACTGCGCCGCGACCTGGCCTCGTCGGTCGACGTGGAGTCTCTACCCGCAAGGCCCCCGCCAGTCGCTGCCGCAACCGAT
>JBAXGZ010000003.1:0-78747 GCA_037139155.1 Actinomycetes bacterium
ATCGAGATCACTCGAGGGATAGCGACTGATGTGACCGTAGCGATGCTCGCCATGAGGCTCGGCGAGAGCGGCACCGAGGTCGACCTGCAACCACGCCACTCGTTCGCGAACACCCACGGTGTCGAGCACCCCAGGGTCGATCTCGCCGATCTCTCCAATGACGACTCCTCCGCGGCGAAGGAGGCCGCTCCGACCCGGATGGAGACCAGCAGGCGGAACGGTCTGGTCGATGACGGTGTCGGTAAGACCAAGGCTTCGAACAAGCACGGTCCACATTTGTGCCGCCGCCGTCGCCTCACGCCCAGCCAGTACCACTGCGAGGTGTTCACGCTCGTCAGGGAGTGTCGATCCCGAGGCGGGGATGCCGAATGCCTTACCAATTTCAAACAACGAGACCCCATCAGTCCGATGAGATTCGTTGTAACTGATCGCTCGCAAGAGACCAGGACGCAACGAGGTTCGGAGCACGCTCTCCTCGGCGGCCAACGGATTGGTCACCGTGACTGCCTCGGGAGGAAGTCCACACCGAGAAAGATCACCAGGGGCAAGGAAAGGCAACGGCATTGCCTCGTGCACCCCGAGGCCGACAAGCACCTGGCGAATCACGCGTCGATCGCGCTGAATCGCACTAAGCGCACCCGTGTGCGCCGATGTTGGCGCTCGACCAGTGATTTTGCTGTAGCCGAAGTGGCGCGCAATTTCTTCAATGACATCGGTCTCGGTCGTCGTATCGGGGCGGAACGTTGGAACCATCACAGAAAGAACGTCTGCTTCGCCGGCCTCTTCACAAACGAAGCCAATTGGGGTGAGCAACGAAACGATCTCATCGGTCGCGATGGCGGTGCCAAGCAACTGATTGACACGTTTTGTGCGCACGCGAACTGCTGGCGTCACCGGAAGATCTCCGTAAACGGTGACCGCACCTTGCATGAGTCGGGCACCCGAAGGGGCCAAGAGTTCCGCCAGACGACGAGCAGCAAGATCAACGATTTCCGGATCGACGCCGCGCTCGAAGCGCGCCGAGGCTTCTGACCGAAGGCCCATGAATTTGCTCGAACGAGCGATCGCCATCGGTTGCCACCAGGCACATTCGAGCAACACCGTGGTTGTGGTGTCAGAAATCTCGGTAGAGGCGCCGCCCATAACGCCAGCAATTCCAATGGCGGAATCGGAACGATCGGCGATGACTCCGTCTCGACCGCCGGTGAGCGAACGCTCGATGCCATCGAGAGTCACGATCTTTTCGCCGTCGCGGGCCCACCGAACGCGCAGTTCGCCTGAGGGAACCTTGGCGAGGTCGTAGGTGTGGTTTGGTTGACCAAGTTCGAGCATGACGTAGTTCGAAGCGTCGACCACGTTGTTAATGGGACGCATCCCCAACGCTGTGAGGCGATCAGCGATCCAACGGGGCGACGGCTCAACGTTGATGCCCTCGATTACTCGAATGTGGAACAAACCACAGAGATCGGGATCAATGATGTCGACCGATGCGCTCGATGCCGCATCTCCAGCGACCTCTTCAACCGTTGGTGCGGGAATCGCGAATGGCAGACCAAGTCGAGCGGCAAGGTCGCGTGCGACGCCAGCAACCGACATTGCATCAGGGCGATTGGGATTGATTTCGAGATCAAACAAAACATCCGGAGTAATACCGAGCGCTTCAACGATTGGTGTACCCAGCGCAAGTGCTGGATCGAGGATGTAAATACCGGAGTGGTCTGCGCCAAGGGCAAGTTCGCGCCCCGAACACAACATTCCGTTCGACCATTCGCCCCGCATCTTGCGACGAGCGATTTCCATGCCGTCAGGCATGGTCGTACCAAGTGTGGCGAGCGGAACAACATCGCCAACCGCGAGGTTCGTTGCGCCACAACAGATCTGAAGGGCTTGGCCATCGCCAAGATCGACATCGACGAGTTGAATCTTGTCGGCGTCGGGATGCTTGCGGAGTTCGAGCACCTTGGCTGTGACGATGCCGTCGAGACCTTCGCCAATGCGTTCGATTGATTCAACGGCCATGCCAAGATCGCTCATGACATCGCCGAGAGCTACGGGATCGTCACTAGGGAATGGAGCGAACTCCTGCAACCAAGAGAGAAGGACCTTCATGAGGGGAACTGCTCCAGGAATCGAAGATCGCCGGTGTACATCTCGCGAATGTCGTCGACGCCGTGACGCATCAGCGCAAGTCGATCAAGGCCGAAGCCGAACGCGAATCCTGACCACTCTTCGGGATCGAGTCCGACATTCGTGAGCACGGTCGGATGCACCATTCCGCAGCCGCCCAATTCGAGCCAACCGGTTTGACCGCACGTGCGGCAACCATTTCCTTCGCAGAAGACGCAGTTGATGTCGTATTCAGCAGAAGGTTCGGTGAAGGGGAAGTAGGAGGGACGCAGACGCGAGTGAATGGAGCCGCCGAAGTAGGCACTCGTAAACGCTTCAAGTGTTCCGGCCAAATCGGCAAAGGAAATGTTGCGGTCGACAACAAGGCCTTCGATCTGATGGAACACCGGCATATGCGACGCATCGGCGGTATCTCGGCGATACACCCGGCCGGGCATGACTGCGTAGATCGGTGGTTCGCCATCGGTCATCACGCGGATCTGCACAGGAGAAGTATGCGTGCGTAGCAACACGGTCTCGGGATCGCCGAGATCGACATACAGCGTGTCCCACATTCCGCGCGCTGGATGCGCCGCAGGAATGTTGAGTGCCTCGAAGTTGTACCAATCGGTTTCGACCTCGGGACCTTCGGCCACCGTAAACCCCATGCCAAGAAAGACGTCGACGAGGCGATCCCAAGTTTGGGTTACCAAGTGGAGAGAACCACGCTCGGGAAGATCAACAAGTTCTGTGAGATCAAGCTGTTCGGCAGCAACTGTTGCAGCGCGCTCGGCAACTTCGAGTTCGGTTCGACGCGATGCGAGGGCAGAGTCGATCTCCTCACGGGCGTCGTTTAACGCGGCACCGGCAACTTTGCGACCCTCAGGATCGAGTCCGCCCATCCCCTTCTTGAGCGCCGTGAGTTCACCCTTCTTGCCAAGAAGGTCCGCCTCGACGCCACGAAGTTCCTCGACGGAGGTCGCTGCGGCGATTCGTGCGGGCGCATCGGCCGCAATTCGTTTGATGTCATCGATCATCGGAGCGAAAGCCTTGTAGCCACAGGTCGGTGGGTCCAATTCATTTTGAGAGCGTTTCTGTATTCCGGCGCTGGCGCGCCGCTTCGAAGAGTACGACGGCGCCGGCCACTGCAGCGTTGATGGACTCAACTGCCGATTCCATCGGGATCGTGACGGCGATATCGCAGTCGGCCACGACAGCAGCAGGAAGGCCGTGGGCCTCGGATCCGATCACGATCGCCACAGGGGCGGAAAGATCGGTGAGTTCAGGAGCCGCTCCCCCAGTGACCACCATGGCAACGACAGTACGGCCGGCGTTGTGGAGCTCGATGAGTGCATCGGAGACCTCGGGAACTTCGGCAATGGGAAGGCGAACAATCGATCCAGCCGCGGCGCGCACGGCTTTGGGGCCAAAGGGATCGGTCGATGATCCAGCAAACACGACACCCGCACAACCGGCCGCTTCTGCCGCGCGCACCAATGTTCCTGCATTCCCAGGGTCGGAAATATCGACAAGCACGAGAACCGGACCGTCACTGCCTGCGAGCGCGCTCATCGTCTGCGGTGAGCGAACAGCGATTGCCAATGCGCCCTGTGGAGCATTCGTATCGCTTACTGACGCGAAGACTGATGTGGTCAGCCCCCAAACGGGGACTCCGGCAGCGTCGGCGTCGCGCACGACAACGCGCAACGGCAATCGATCATCGGTCTGCTCCCATTGCTCGAGATCGACATAAAGCTCGTCGAGATCAGCACCGGCAGCGAGAAGTTCGCCGATGGGAACCGGGCCTTCGATGACAAATCGACCGGCCTCAAGACGCGCCTTACGGCGCCCCGAGAGGCGCCGTAAGGAAGCAATTCGTGGATTACTCGCCGAAAGCGGCGTCGGTTCGACGGCCACCGAGGCGAGGAGTGATTCAGGCGCTGGCCGCAGCAGCTGATGCTGCCTCGACCAGGGCGGTGAACGCCGCCGGATCAGTGACAGCGAGATCGGCGAGAACCTTGCGGTCGACCTCGATGCCCGCTTCCTTCAGCCCAGAAATGAAACGGCTGTAGGTGGTGCCGTTGAGACGGCAGGCTGCGTTGATGCGCTGAATCCAGAGCTGACGGAAGTCGCCCTTGCGTGCCCGACGATCGCGGAACGCGTACTGGAGCGAGTGCATGACCTGCTCATTGGCGGCGCGGTAGGAACGGCTCTTGTTGCCGTAGTACCCCTTCGCACGTTCGAGTGTCTGCTTACGGTGTTTCTTACTGGCGACAGCGCGCTTGACCCTTGCCATCGGTGTCTCCTATCGGTGAGAGATTCGTGAACTATTCGGAACGAGTGGTGATCAGATGCCGAGCTGGCGTCGGACACGGGCGGCATCGCCGGGAGCGAGGACAAAATCGCCCTCAAGGTGACGCTTCTGCTTCGGGGTCTTCTTTTCAAGGATGTGATTCAGTCCAGCCTTACGGCGGGTGATCTTGCCGGAGCCAGTGATCTTGAAACGCTTCTTGGCACCGCTATGGGTCTTCATCTTCGGCATAACTGCCTCCTGCTGTGATCCGCTCAGGGCGGGTGGGTTTCAGGCTTCGTCGATGGCGACTGGTTCGGTCGCCTCGATCAGGACTGCGGCTGGTTCGGATGCAACTGGTTCGGCCGGAGCCGGTGCGGTTGCGACTGGTTCGATTGGTGGAGCGGAAGTCGGAGTGTCCGATTCGTCGGTGTGGCGTCGCTTTTCGGCGGCGGCCTGTGCCTTCTTGTCGGGTCCGAGGACCATTGTCATGTTGCGGCCATCGAGCCGGGGGTAGATCTCGACCTTGGCGACCTCGGTTACCGCTTCGGCAACCTGGTCAAGGATCTTGCGACCCAGTTCCGGATGCTGCATCTCGCGGCCTCGGAACATGATCGTGATCTTGACCTTGTGCCCTTCGTTCAAGAATTGCTCCACCTTCTTGGTCTTGGTGTCGAAGTCACCCATGCCAATCTTCGGCCGGTACTTCATTTCCTTGACCACGACGTTGGTGCTCTTCTTGCGTGACTCCTTCGCCTTCTGTGCGGCCTCGTACTTGTATTTGCCGTAATCCATGATTCGGCAAACAGGAGGGTTGGCCTTATCGGCCACCTCGACGAGATCGAGTTCAAGCTCTAAAGCCATCCGAAGTGCTTCGGGTAGCGGCGTAATTCCGATCTGGGCGCCATCGGGTCCGACGAGTCGTACTTCGCGTGCGCGAATTCGATCGTTGATCCGGGGCTCGGTATTGGCGGCCGTAGCTATGGCCGGTCACTCCTCATTCGTGCCAGGTCCTCCCTGCGCATGGTGATTGGGACGTGACGCCTAGTGCTCCTCGGTTTCGGTACGGGACCGAAAATGAAAAACGGCAGGCGTCGGACGAAAGCCGACACCCACCGAAACTCCGATATGCGTCGGAGAAACCTGTCGGAACCATCATGCGAGCGCACAAGGGAGTCCTTCAGAAAGGAGAATGCTGCGACCCGAGCGCACGAATCGGGGCGATCAAACTGCTCCGAGGTGGCCGGGTGGGGACCGAGGTCCCGCTTCCGTTCAGTTGTGAGGCGCCTACGATACCGGGTCAACCCCACCCCAGCGCAATACGGGCCCGAACGGACCCGGGCCGGGGCCTTCGACCCCGACGAAAGTGAGCCTCCGATGAGCCTGTGGACACCCGATGGAGAGGTCCCCGTCGATCGATCGGGAGCCGATGAACGACCGGCCACCAGTGCATCAGAAATGCTCGGAGGTCCGAATCTTGACGACCTTTCCCCCGAGGAACGGGCCCAGGCCGAAGAAATGATTGCCCGCATGGCCGAGGTACAGCGCCAGCTGCTCTCTCAGCCTGCGTCGGTGTTCATCGCCAATCACCTCATGGGTCTGTATGAACTCGCTGCGGTCCACCTCGATCAGCCCGAGCCCCGCTACGACGAGGTCAGTCTGGCGATCGATGCCATGACCTCGATGCTCGAAGCCACCGAAGACCGTCTCGGCGAGACCGGCACCGAACTCCGCCAAGCGCTCACCGTGCTGCAAACGGTCTTCGTGCAGCGCGTCGGCTCCTCTCGAGACTGAGCCGGGACTGACCCGAGACTGAGCCGGGGCGGCCTCAGCTGGCGAGATTACGGCGGTCGAAGAGGATCGACCCCACTGCGAGGGAAACGACCCCAACCCCGGCGAGTACAAGCGCGTGCCACCAGGTGTAACCGTTCTCGAGCGGTGCACGGTCGTTGGCATAGAAGAACGGTGACAACCACTTCACGCTGTGAAGGAAGTCAACGAGGCCTGAAAGAGATCGTGCCAAATACGTGATGGCGGCGAGTGATCCGGTGGCGGCCAACGCGAGGCTTCGTGAGCCCGTGCTCGCCCCGACCGCCAGCGCTACCCAACCCATAGCGATACCGAGCATCGCGATGCCGAACGATGCGCCAACGGTATGGGAGAACTCAATCTGCAGATCAGCCAGCGGCGTTGCGATGGCAAGTGTCGCGGTGACGACGGCGGCGAAGATCAACGCCCCGACGGCGATGACGGCTGCACTCTGCAACATCACGCGTCGACGACGAATCGGGTGGGAGAGCAAAAGATCGAGAACGTCGCGCTCCTCGGCACCACCAATTGCCGCGGCACCCGCGCCGATTGTGAGAATCAGCATGAACATCGGAATCATGAATCCGAATAATTCACCCGAGACGTACCCCGCTCCGGTGGAGATGTCGAAGTCCGATGCCCCCATGAGATCGAGAAGCGGCTGGGGCAATTGACTCATGATGTCGTCGAGTCCGGCAGCCCCTTGGATCGACGGCCACATGGCGGCGATGATTCCGATGTACACGGCAACACCGAGCGACCACCAAACAAGAGATTTCCGACGATCACGGAGACCTTGAGCAAAGACGGGGAATCGGCGGGCGATCATTCGTCCAGCCCCCGATAGAGCGCCAGAAAGACCTCGTCGAGATCAGCGGCACGACTGAGCATGTCAAGAACCGGGAAGTCGCTCAGCCCTTTCAGCAAAGGCGCGTACTCGCCGGTCACGACGAAGTCGAAAACGTCACCACGGCGGGTGACTCCATCGATGCCGGAGAGGGAACGAAGACTCGCCTCGAGTTGTGGGCCAGTACCTTCGGCAACAGTCAACGAGACCCGCCGCACTCCGCGGTGGCGCAGCTCATCGACTGATTCCACGGTGACCAAATTTCCGTCGCGGATGATCCCGACGCGATCAGCGGTGTGCTGCACCTCGTCGAGAGAATGCGATGAGAGGAAAACCGTTCCGCCTTCTTCGGCATACCCACGTATGAACCGATGAAATTCGTCCTGTACTAGAGGATCAAGACCACTCGTTGGTTCATCAAGGATCGCAAGTTCGGGCGAATGCTGGAACGCCTGCACAAGTCCGATCTTCTGGCGATTGCCCTTCGAGAGTTGCTTCATCGGACGATCGAGCTGGACGTCGAATCGCTGCACAAGTTCGTCGCGCCGAACCGGCGGAGTCGCGGGCCGCAGAGAAGAAAACCAATCGAGAACCTGCACGCCCGTAAGCGTCGCCGGCAATGTGAATTCACCCGGGAGATACCCGCAGCGAGAACGGATAGCAAGTGAATCGGAATGGCTGTCGAGTCCGAAGATCTCGGCTGTTCCTGAAGAGGGGCGAATCAAATCAAGAAGGACTCGGATCGTTGTGGTCTTACCCGCGCCGTTTGGCCCCAGGAATCCGAACACCTCGCCCCGCGTCACATCGAGGTCGACGCCAGTAACTCCGCGACCGCCTCGATAGGCGAAGGTGAGGCCTGTGGCGCGAACAACACTCGCACCCATCACATCAGGCCTGCGCTTGTGCGTCTGCAACTCTGACGATCGACGCTGCTTCCCATTTTCCATTCCTACCGGCAACGACACGGAATGTCACTGCCTCTCCGACTGCAATGGTTCTGGTTCCATCGGCGATGCCCGTGCAATGGAACGGGTACTCAGTTCCATCCTCTCTGAGAACGATGCCGATACCGCGCGGATCATCAAACGAGACAACCACTCCCCTCCCATCGCTCAACGAAACGGTGTGCGGGGGGAACGACATGGCTACGGGACAATCTTCGAGATTGGTAGTTCGAGAATGTCGGTCGCACCTGCATCAGAGAGCGCAGGGATGAGGATATTGATCCCACTCTTTTCGACGACGGACTCGACGGCATACCCAGCACCACCGAACAATTCGTTCACGGTGGGCGACTTCATCGACGGAAGAATCTCGATCACTGCACCAAGTCGATCGGAGGGGACGTTGAGTTTCACCAGCACCTTGCCGCGCGCATCAAGTACACCTTCGAGAAGGGTGCGGAGTTGGCGCATGGCATGAGCCTTGGCCGGATCGGCGTAGGAAAGTGGATTCGCGATCATCTCGGTATAGGAGACAAGGATCGTGTCGATGATCTTCAGTCCCGCAGCGCGCAGTGCACTCCCGGTCTCGGTGATGTCGACGATGCAATCGACGATGTCTGGGACCTTGGCTTCGGTTGCGCCGTAGGAGAGTTTGATATCGGCAGAGATCCCCTTCTCGGCGAAGTATCGCCGCGTGAGTTCGGGGTATTCGCTCGACACCCGAACGCCCTGAGGCAATTGCGCAACACTCTCGTAGGGAGAATCTTTCGGAACAGCCACGATGATTCGAACTGGGTTGCTCGTGACTTTGGAATAGCGCAGTTCTCCGAGTGACTCCACGGTAGAACTGGTCTCTTCAATCCAGTCGCGGCCTGTGATTCCGAGGTCGAAGAGCCCCTCGGCCACGTAGACGGGAATTTCCTGAGGACGCAGGATGCGTACATCGATCACGCGCGGATCGTCGATCGTCGCTTTGTACTGAACCGAGGAATCGCGAGACACCTTGAGGTCGGCGGCTTCGAACAATTCGAGTGTCGCCTTCTCGAGAGATCCCTTGGGAAGAACAAGCTTGAGCATCTAAACAACCTACTGTCCGCCTTCCGAATCATCGAAACTCATTTCGTCTCCGAACTCACGATGAGGGCCGTAGGCTTGACGCATGGCTCGGCATAAAGAACGCCACTATGCGCATCGAACTGGTTGGATCCGTGCTTCAGTTCTTGGCGCCAATGACGGAATCATTTCCACTGCTGCTCTCATCCTCGGCGTTGCCGCGGCCGATTCTGGGCGCACTGCGGTCCTGACCGCCGGTGTGGCCGGGCTCACTGCCGGCGCCCTTTCGATGGGACTCGGTGAATACGTCTCGGTAAGTTCGCAACGCGATACCGAAGAGGCCGACATCGCCAAGGAGAAGTGGGAGCTTGAGCACACTCCCGAACGCGAACTGGCCGAACTCACCGCGATTTATCAGGAAAAGGGCCTCAAACATGAGTTGGCCCGCCAGGTTGCGGTCGAACTCACCGCGAACAATGCACTTGAAACCCATCTCATCGAAGAACTCGGAATCACCGAAGCCACCCGCGCCCGGCCACTGCAGGCAGCGCTGTCCTCGATGGGCTCCTTTGCCATCGGAGCTCTCCTTCCGCTGCTCGCGGCCGCATTCGCTCCGAGCGGCGCTCGTATTCTGACCACTCTGCTGGTTTCGATTCTCGCGCTCATTGCGCTCGGTTATGGGGGTGCACGCGCCGGTGGCGCCGGGCCCACCCGTCCCATGCTGCGAGTCGTCGGCGGAGGAATTGTCGCCATGGCGATCACCATGGCCATCGGAAAAGTCTTTGGCGCAGCAGTCGGCTAGCGGCGCGCTCACTAGGAGTTGATCAGCCGCTCACGAGCGACCGCATCGGACAACTCAGTTTGCCGAGAGAGACCGCAGCAGATTGACCATCTCGAGACCAGTGCGAACGCACTCTTCGCCCTTGTTGTCTTCCTCAGAAGATCGAGCGAGCGCCTGATCAAGATTTTCAGTGGTGAGAACGCCGAAAATAACCGGCACGCCTGTTGCAAGTTGCACGTCCATGATTCCGCGAGCGCATTCACCAGCAACGAAGTCGTAGTGAGACGTTTCTCCTCGGATCACCGCACCAAGACAGACGACAACATCGACCCGACCACTGTCGATCAGGCCCTTCGCTGCCATCGGAGCTTCATAGGCTCCGGGAACCCACACTTGAATGACGTCATCCTCGGAAACGCCGTGAACCGCCAATGCGTTCTCGGCCCCGTCGATCAGTCGATTGGTGATGTGATCGTTCCACCGGCCACACACCAGGCCGACACGAACGCCGGATCCATCGACGTTGCTCGGTACCGAATTCGAAGCTCGGAAATTCGACGACATCAGTCGAGTCCCTCAAGGATGTGACCCATCTTCTCGCGCTTCGTGCGTAAGTACGCGATGTTCTCAGGATTGGGAATTGTTTCCAACGGGACTCGTTCAACGATGTCGAGGCCGAATCCCTCAAGACCGCCGTACTTGGAGGGGTTGTTGGTCATTGTGCGCATCGTCGTAATTCCCAGATCGACCAGGATCTGAGCCCCGATGCCGTATTCACGAGAATCGATCGGGAGTCCGAGCGCAACATTTGCCTCGACAGTGTCATGACCTGCGTCCTGAAGGGAATAGGCGCGGATCTTGTGACCGATTCCCACCCCACGTCCCTCGTGTCCACGCAGATAGACGACGACGCCGAGTCCTTCGTTGTCGATGAGTTCCATCGCCTTGTCGAGTTGGATCCCACAGTCGCAGCGAAGCGAACCGAAGACATCACCAGTCAGACATTCCGAATGCACACGAACCAGAACATTGTCCTCGCCTTGTACCGCACCCTTCACGAGCGCGATGTGCTGTTGACCGTCGAGCACATTCTCGTAGACGTAACAGGTGAAGTCGCCCCATTGCGTCGGAATGCGGGCTTCGGAGACTCTCTTGACGAGTTTCTCAGTTTGACGGCGATAGCGGATGAGTTCCGCAATTGAGATCAGGAGCAGATTGTGCTCCTTGCAAAACTCGATGAGATCGGGAACCCGAGACATGGAACCGTCGTCGTTGACGATCTCACAGAGAACACCCGATGGGTACATCCCCGCCATGCGCGCCAGATCGACCGCGGCCTCGGTATGTCCGGCGCGCTTGAGAACGCCACCATCGGCATAGCGCAACGGGAAGATGTGTCCGGGACGGGCGAGATCGCCGGGACGAGTAGCCGGATTGATAAGGGCCTGGATCGTCGCCGCGCGATCGGCTGCGGAAATACCAGTCGAGGTGTCGTGTCGATAGTCGACCGAGTACGTGAACGCGGTGCGCTGCGCCTCGGTGTTGTCACGGACCATCAACGGAACTTCGAGTTCATCAAGACGCTCACCGGTAAGAGGTGTGCAGATGACTCCAGAGGTATGGCGAACGAAGAAGGCGATTTTCTCTGCCGTCGCCGCTTCCGCCGCCATGATGAGATCACCTTCGTTCTCGCGATCTTCGTCGTCGACAACGACGACGATTTCGCCACGGGCGATCGCCGCAACGGCATCGGGGATGGTCGCGAAGTACTCGGACCAGTCGGAACGTTCCTGCTTGGGCATCAGTCCTCCTCGGACCGGTTGAGAGCTTCGAGCTGCGCTTCGATGAGGCGCTCGGTGTACTTGGCCATGACATCGACCTCGAGATTGACCGGCGAACCGGGACCCTTCTGACCAAGGGTCGTCACCGCCGACGTATGGGGGATCACCGCAACAGTGAATCCGTCATCGAGAGGCTTCACAACAGTGAGCGAAATCCCATCGACGGTGATCGAACCCTTCTCGACGACGTACCGCAAGAGCGATGCAGGCATCCGAATCTGTAGATCGGGAACACCACGGACAATTTCGCCGACCGCGTCGACGTGTCCCTGCACCAGATGTCCACCAAGTCGGTCCTCAAGACGAACCGGACGTTCGAGATTGACTGGATCCCCAGGAGCCAATGCCCCGAGATTGGTTCGATCGAAGGTTTCGCCGCTCACGTCGGCATCCCACCAACCGGCGTCGGAATCGAAGGCGACGATGGTAAGGCAACATCCGTTCACCGCAGTGGAATCACCAATCCCGGCGCCTTCCAGCACCTTCGAACAACTGATCCGAAGACGCGAGCCCTCTCGGGATGCCACGGTTCCGAGTTCTTCAACGATTCCAGTGAACATGGTCAGGCCTCGATCTCCAGCCGAAGATCGTCCCCCACCCGAGCGATGTCCACAATTCGACCTCGCCAGAACTCGTCGATCGAACTGGCCCCCGGCCCGGAAAAGAGGCCCAAGGCCCCTTCGCCCCCAGAAAACGCCGGGGCGACATAAAGGACATAGCGATCAACGAGGCCGGCGCCATGGAAGGCCGAGGCCACTCGCGCTCCCCCTTCGACCATGAGTTGCAGGATCCCGCGCGCCCCCAGGTCATCGAGCAGTGCGCCAAGATCACCCGAGTACTCAAGACACGGGCGGATCGCAGCATCCTTGGGAGCAGTGCCCAGCACCACCCGAAGTGGTTCAGCATCCAAGGGATGACGCTCGACATCGGGGAGGCGGACCGTCAATGACGGATTGTCGACTCGAACCGTGCCTGCACCGACGAGGATGGCGTCGCTGTCGGCCCGCAAACGATGGGCGTCGAGACGAGCCTCATCACCAGTGATCCACTGCGAGGAACCATCAGCCGCAGCCGTCGCCCCATCAAGCGTTGAAGCCATCTTCACCACCACAAAGGGACGGCCAGTTGTGCGGTGATGCACGTAGGGCGCCAGTTGCTTTGCCACCTCGGCTCCACGGCAACCGACGCTCACCTCAATCCCTGCATCGCGCAAGCGCTGAATGCCCGATCCCGAAACCTTCGTATCGGGATCAGCGATACCGACGACGACGCGGGCGATTCCGGCCTCGATTACTGCATCGGCGCAAGGAGGCGTCAGCCCCTGGTGCGAACATGGTTCGAGGGTCACATAAAGGGTGGCGCCACGGGCCCGCTCACCTGCGGCGTTGAGCGCAACGACCTCGGCATGGGGTCCTGTTCGACCTTCGGTAGCGCCCTCGAATCCGGGATGCGAAGGCTCCTCGGCGGGAACAACAACCGCACCAACCCAAGGACGCGGCGACACGCGACGACGCA
This sequence comes from Actinomycetes bacterium, assembly GCA_037139155.1. Lineage (GTDB taxonomy): Bacteria > Actinomycetota > Acidimicrobiia > Acidimicrobiales > Acidimicrobilacustridaceae > Acidimicrobilacustris. The sequence goes on from JBAXGZ010000003.1 coordinate 13,187, forward strand.
CTGCCCCAGCGGCAGCGATCGCTTGGCCCATGCGGGAGTCGTCAGCAGATGGAGTCGTGATCTCCGGATCGTACCGGCTTGACCCGCGCCGCCATCAGTCCGCCATGCTTCACCAGACCGCGACTGCCGAGGTTCAGTCCCCAGCCAACAACCTGATCGCGTGGGGAATGACATCGAGGATTGCCTCAAGACATTCGATCGTCCCTGCCGGCGATCCCGGGGTATTCACGACCAACGCCTGACCACGGGTCCCTGCGATTCCTCGTGACAATCGCCCGAGCGGGTTCACGCCCCGCATCGCCTCGGCAAGTCCGGGGGCTTCCCGATCGAGCACCATCTTCGTCCCCTCCGGGGAAAAGTCGCGCGGTCCGAACCCGGTTCCGCCCGTTGAGATGATCAGACCGTTGAAACCTTCGGACATTTCGAAGATCGCCTCGCCGACATTCTGGATCCCATCGGCGACGACGCGATGCTCGACAACCGCGTATCCCTCGGCCGTGAGTCGCTCCACCAGGGCCGCGCCGCTTCGATCCTCGCGAGTGCCCGCGATGACTCCGTCAGAAACGGTGAGGACTTTGGCGAGAAGCCCCGAGGTTGGGGTCGTGGTTGCTGCGTGATCGTTCATGAAGAAGTCCTTCGGTCGTCGTCAGCGGGAACTAGGCGGAGGAGGTACATGCCATCGGTTCCGGCGTCCTGCGGCAACAGGAGTGCGCCGCGACCGAGCGGTGTCCATGGTGAGCTCGTCATCGGACGCGCAACGAGGTCGGGAAATTCGGAGGCAACCCATTCATCGAAGCCGATTGTCTCAGCCGCGGTAATGGTGCAGACGCTGAACACGAGTTCGCCACCCGGGCGGACAAGGGTGATGGCTTGCGCGAACAAACGACGCTGCATCTCCACGAGTTCGCCAATATCGCTCTGCGTGATTCGCCACCGAGCATCGGGACGGCGCCGCAATGCTCCGAGTCCCGAACAGGGTGCATCAAGAAGGACGCGATCGAAAGATCCACGGCGAAAGGGAGGATGAGCTCCGTCGGCGCCGACAATTTGCATGTCTGTAGGACTGATATCGAGACGATCACGATTGGTTTCCAGTAACCGAAGTCGCGAGGGACGCAGGTCCGCAGCGACAACAACTGCGCCGGACGAAACGAGCGCCGTCGCTTTGCCGCCCGGAGCGGCACACATGTCGAGTACATGATCGCCCGGTTGAGCATCGACCGCGGCAGCGACGAGTTGTGATCCCTCATCCTGGATGTAGCCATCGTCGCGAGTGGTCACCACCGCTGGTTCATTCATCGCTTCAAGCGCAGCAATTGCCCGTTCCACACCGAGATCGAGGGTGAGACGTTCGAGGATCCAGTCGGGTTCAGAGAGTCGGATGGCATCGGACGGCCATTCAACCGGGAGCGAGGTCGCCACCTTGCGCAGGACGGCATTGCACAGCCCACTGATCTTTCGCGGAGCCGACTCGACGGTCGCACCGACTGCTGCGTGGGGAGGTGTGGCGAGGAACGCCAACTGGAATGCTCCAAGACGCAGCCATGTCCGCGCCACGAGATCGACGCGCTCGGGATCGGGCAGAAAGCGATCGACCAACCAATCACAGGAACGGCGCATTCGTGTCGTGCCGTAGACCAGTTCAGTCACGAAACCGCGATCTCGCTGTTCGAGTCCACTCTTGGCGAGCATGGGTCCGAGCACGATGTTGGCGTAGGCGCCATCACGCTCGATGCGAATGAGCGCCTCGGCCGCAAGTTGTCGCGCCGCTACGCCGGCGACGTCCTGCTTTCCGGAAGGTTTGCCTTGGCGAGGTTGAGTCATTGACCCAAACGCTCATCTGTCGTGGGACGGGCGCCATTTCGCCAGTCACGCGCGTTCTGCCGCGCTCGGCCCTCGGGTTGCACAACACGCAGTTCGAGCGCTCCCTCGCCACACGACGCCACACTGCCTTCAAGCGAACCAGGAGTCGTTGGGGTTGTATCGCTGAGCAGCGAAACCTCGTGGATCTTTAGCCGCGCGCCTCGGAAGGTCGTCCACGCTCCACCAACTCGAACCTGACGTTCGATCGTGGACGCGGTCGCTGACCAATCAATTTCAAGATCGGACGGGGAAATCTTCTTGGCGTAGGTGATATCGCCGGCTTGGGAAACCGGTTCGGGCAAATCATGGGACAGGGTCTCGACGAGAAGCGTCGATCCCATTGAGACCAGTCGTTGTCGAAGTGACGAGAGCGTGTCGTGAGGATCGATCGGTGTCGTCGAACGGGCATAGACAGCGCCGGTATCGAGTTCCACTCCGACATCCATCAGACAAACGCCGGTCTCGGTGTCGCCATCAAGGAGAGCCCGTTCGACAGGGGCTGCCCCTCGCCAGCGAGGAAGAAGCGAGAAGTGGATGTTGATCATCGGAACGTCCCTGAGAATCAACTCGGGAATGATCCGCCCATAGGCCACAACAACTGCCAGATCGACCTTCGCATCAACAACATCAGACAATTGATCGGAAACCGGCAGTCCAAGTTCAAGCGCAGCCGCTTTCACTGGCGACGGTGAGAGTTCTCCGCCGCGTCCGCGCCGCTTGTCTGCACCTGAGATCACGATGGCGATATCGAAACCGGCGGCCACCAACGCACGAAGTGGTTCTACGGCAACGTCCGGGGTCCCCAGATACGCGAGTCGTTGGGGTCGTGCCGGCGGTACCGCCAAATCAGCGTCGTTCATCGGCGTCTCAGAGGATCCGGAATCGACCGGGTCCGACCTCGGTATCGGGCAATTGCCCAACCCCACGCGCCCGCAATGCGCGCAGCGTTGCCCGAGACTCGGCCAACTGCTCGGGCGTGAGGTGCTTCTCCATCAAGATTCCTTCGAGATGGTCGATCTCATGTTGAAAGACACGAGCAGCAAAATCATCAAGTTCCAGATCGACCTCGTTACCGTCGAGGTCGTAGCCCTTCACATGGATCTCGGCAGGGCGGACGATGTCAAAGTGCAGTCCAGGAATCGAGAGACACCCTTCGCTGAATTCGGCTTCACCCCGAGTTTCGACGATGACTGGGTTGATGATCACACCGGGATTGTCGTCGTGGTCGAAGACGAAGAATCGCTTCTGCACCCCGATCTGAGGCGCCGCGAGGCCCACGCCAGGTGCGTCGTACATCGTGACGAACATGTCTTGCACGAGACGGGCGAATGCTCCATCGACATTCGTGACTTCGGCAGTGCGCTGCGTAAGCACCGGGTCACCGATGATGCGAATGGAGTGCGGAGCCATGACCCAAGGGTAGCGTCGTGACATGTCCGGTTCATCTTCCCAGTACTTCTCCCGGACCCCTGCAGTCGATTCGGATGAGCAAGAGATCGGACTTTCGCTTGCCGACCTCGAACTGCGCCTCACCACCGATCGCGGCGTGTTCTCCAACACGCGCGTCGACGCAGGAACCCGTCTTCTTCTGCAGGAGGCTCCCCATCCAACACCGGACATGGCCAATGTCTGTGATCTCGGTTGTGGCTACGGACCAATCGCAGTGAGTCTCGCCAAGCGGTCGCCTCACACTGCAGTGTGGGCCGTTGACCTAAACGAGCGGGCTGTCGCACTCACCGCACGCAATGGCGAACAGAACGGCTGCAGCGATCTCCACGCCGTGGTCGTCGATTCCGACGGCCAATTCGTTGATGGCACTGCCGAGGACAGGGACATGCTTTCCACTGTCCGCTTCGATGGACTGTGGTCCAACCCCTCGATCCGAATCGGCAAACAGGCAATGCATCACATGTTGACGATCTGGCTCGATCGCCTTGCTCCGGGCGGTTCCGCATGGCTCGTAGTTCAGCGCCACCTCGGAGCTGATTCACTTGCCGATTGGATGACTGCTCAAGGTTGGGCAACAACTCGCGTGTGTTCCCGCGCTGGCTACCGACTTCTCGAGGTGAAGGCACGATGACACGAAATCTTGGTGGTACCGAACTAAAGCGGCTGCACCGCGATTGGCGTCGACGCAACGACCGCAAATTGGCAGTCATGCTCGACGGCGTGCAGAACCCATTCAACCTCGGTTCAATACTTCGAACCGCTGCGGCCTACAGCGTCGATCACCTTTGGCTCGTCGGTTCGCCGTCGCCGACTGATGCGAAAGTGCAGAAAACCGCTCTCGGTTCGCAGAAGTTTGTGACAACGACATCGTGCGAGACATCAGCAGAAGCGCTTGCTGCCGCCCATGCCGCCGGTTACCGAGTCGTCGGGATCGAACTCGCCGAAGGAGCCGTTCCCCTCCACGAGACGGACCTCTCCGGAAACATCTGCATCGTGATGGGCCATGAAGACCGCGGGCTCTCCAAGGAGTTGCTCGCCGGCGCCGACGCGCTCGCCTACATCCCGCAACTTGGAAAGATTGGTTCACTCAATGTCGGCACCGCCGCCGCCATTGCGATGTACGAGACTCGCCGCGCCGGTTGGACCACCGAGGACTGAGTTTCTCGCAACCCGCGGTTAGAACCGGAGCGGGTCGACTTCTATGCGCAGTCGGCCCGGTGGGCGCGACGCTGCTGCGAGCGCGTCGCAAAGCAAACGATGATCCGCCGCTCGCACGATCCAGCGGCCATCGGCGGGACCAAGGACCTCAACGCCAACCGGCGCCTCGAAGCCCTCAATCCATGCCGGCGCTGCTGCACCCGAAACCAATGCCAATGCCTTCGCTGGTGGATATCCAAGGAGTATGCGCCTCGACCGTTCGGCGTCGGAGACTCGTGACGGCTCGGCCAGCAGTGCCCCCTGCAGAACCTCATGACGCGGCAGACGGGTCTGCACAAGTACCCGTCCACCCCCAGCGCGCGCACCCGCAACTCGCGAGGCCTTGACCAACAACGCCATGGCCTCCTCGGACGCGCGATATCGCGGTGCGAGGAGTTCTTGATCGAAATCAAGGAACGCAACCACTTCGGCCTGATGCACGCGATGCAGCGCTGCCTCGGTACCGACGATCACTCGCGTTCCGGTTCCACCGGCATCAGTTCCGCGCTCCGCAGTGAGTTCTGCAACCGGCTCACGCACAAGCGCTTCAAGCTCTTCGCGAACCCGATTGACTCCGGCGCGAAGGTTCTTCATTTTCGTGCTCCCACATCGAGCGCAAAGCATTGGTCGAACGGCATCGCAACGCAGACAGACAAGGAGTCCGTCCTCTCCCTGCACAACGGCCGCTTCACATCGCTCGCACGCCGCGACCTCGCCGCACGCAACACACGAAGACAAACGCGAGCGTCCCTTGCGATTGAGGATGCAGACCACTCGTGCATCGCTGCGGAGGGCGTCGATAAGGCGATCGCTGAACAAACCCGAACCAGGCGGTTCGTCACGACGATCAATAATGTCAAGAACGGGCCACCCCGCTCGTTCTGCGCCACGAGACTGGGTGAGCAGTTCACCAGCATCGAGCGCTTCAAGCGATGGAGTCGGGCTCACCAGCAGGCAGGGCACGCCGCCTCGCCGCGCTCGTTCGATGAGAACATCGCGCGCATTCCATGTTGGCGTCTGCTCCTGTTGGAAAGATTCGTCGTGTTCGTCGATCACGATGATTGCGGCTGGAGCCGAGAGTGGAGCAAAGGCTGCGGCCCGTGATCCGAAAACGTTCGCCCAACCAGCGCGGGCTAGTGACCAGTCATCGGGAAGTAGCGCGACTGGTAGACCAGCCCGGCGAAGGCGAAGACCAAGTCGGCGGGCCATCGATGCCATCGGTGCGGCGACAAGGATCGGTCCTCTGGATGCAGCGGCGACAAGTAGCGGGTAGGGATCGACCGCGGGAGCCAAACGCACGGTCGCAACATCGAGAGCGAGTGCCTCTTGCGCAAGTTCATGGAGTTCATCGGTGGCGATCACCATTGGCGACGGCGATCGTTGCGGCTGACGCGGCAGTCCTCGAACGACCGCTGGTGGCGAAGCAGTTCGGAGAATCGCTGCGGGCCGACCCGCCCAACGCCACGACGCCCAATTGGCAAGATCGAGAAGTTCGGGCGGCGGCCCCCAACCACTGACCTTCGTTATGGACTGCAGGGCAACACCCTCTGGGGGCACCACATGGTCCTCAACAACCCAACCACCGACTCGGCGTCGATGCAGGGCGATGCGCACCATCGTGCCAACCCGGATTTGGTCAGAGAGATCGGGAGGAACGAGATAGTCAAAGGTCTTGTCGATCGCGGGTTCATCGGGTCGGACCCGAACCACATGGTGATCGCCACTTTCAGCACTGGGCTCGACTGTCAGAGGTGCTTCCGATGTATCGCTCTCGTCTGTCAGCGCCACGCTCGCGCGCGGGTCGATCTCCTCAGGAGAATCAAACGAGAACGCCGGTTGCGTCGGATCGGCTGCCATCTCAGCGCCGCTCCGGAATGAGCCAGATGATCAGAGACCGAGTTCCGACTTGAGCGCGTCGACGCGATCAGTGCGTTCCCATGTGAACGCGTCGCCCGTACGTCCGAAATGACCGTAAGCGGCAGTTTGCTTGTACCGCGGCTTGCGGAGATCGAGGTCACGAGCGATGGCTGCGGGACGAAGGTCGAATACCTCGCGCACAGCAGTAGCGATCCGTTCCTCGTCGACGGTATTTGTACCGAAGGTCTCGACCATGATCGACACCGGATGGGCGACACCGATCGCATAGGCAACCTGAACTTCACAGCGATCAGCAGCACCCGAGGCAACCACGTTCTTCGCGACCCATCGGGCGGCGTACGCAGCTGAGCGGTCAACCTTCGACGGGTCCTTCCCCGAAAATGCGCCACCGCCGTGACGAGCCATGCCGCCGTAGGTATCGACGATGATCTTTCGACCAGTGAGACCGGCATCGCCGACTGGGCCGCCGATCACGAATCGGCCGGTTGGATTCACGAGCACCTGGTAATCGTCATTGGCAAACTGTGCCGGAATGACGGGCCGGATCACATGCTCAATGAGATCGGGGCGAATGGCATCTTCACGATCGATGCCCTCGTCGTGCTGGGTCGAGATAAGCACCGTGCGGAGGCGAACAGGCTTGCCATCTTCGTAGTCGAAGGTGACCTGAGTCTTGCCATCGGGCCGGAGGTAGGGAACGGTGCCGGCCTTGCGCACATCGGCGAGACGTTCGGCCATTCGGTGCGCAACATGGATGGGAAGAGGCATGAGGACGTCGGTCTCGTTGCACGCGTAGCCGAACATCATTCCTTGGTCGCCTGCGCCCTGCTTGTTGAGGATGTCCTCACCCGAGGTGCCGGTTCGGACTTCCTCGGAGTCGTCAACGCCTTGAGCAATATCAGACGACTGTGCATCGAGGCTCACCATGACGCCGACGGTCTCACCGTCGTAGCCATAGGACTCGCGGTCGTAGCCGATTCCCTTGATCGTGTCGCGCACGATGCTCGGGATATCGACATATCCAGTGGTGGTGACCTCACCCGCGATGATCGCCAGACCCGTGGTGACGAGGGTCTCGCACGCAACCCGGCTCATCGGGTCGTTCGCCAGCATGGCATCGAGGATGGCGTCAGAAATCTGATCGGCCATCTTGTCCGGGTGGCCCTCGGTAACGGATTCCGAGGTGAAGGTCCAGCTGCTCACGGGAGACTCCTGTGTGGTTGGTTCGGGGTGAAACCTAGTCGGACCGAGGCCCTTAGCGTTCGGACCTCATGGCGACGACAGCATCGAGGATCGCCTTTGCCACCAGACGCTTGTCGGTCAATTCGATCACGGTGTCGTCGCCGGCAGACGAAAGGATGGTGACAGCGTTGGTGTCGTGTTCAAAACCGACGCCTTCGGCACTGACATCATTGGCCACGATGAGGTCGAGGTTCTTTCGCTCGAGCTTTCCTCGGGCGTTTGCCAGAACATCGTTGGTTTCGGCTGCGAAACCAACGAGGATCTGCGACGGTGCCTTGCGCTGACCGAGATCGACAAGGAAATCATGAGTCGGTTCGAGCACGATGTGGCGGTCGCCAACGGCGCCGAACTCGTCCTTTTTGATCTTGTGATCGGCCACCACCGCAGGACGGAAATCAGCGATCGCCGCTGCCATCACGATGACATCGTGCGCATCGGCCCTCGGCATTACTGCGGCTTCCATGTCCGCGGCGCTCACAACATCGATCACATCGACACCGGCCGGCACAGGAAGGTTGGTGGTGGTTACCAGTGTGACTTTGGCACCCCGAGAGTGGGCCTCGGCGGCGATCGCATAGCCCTGCTTTCCCGATGAGCGATTCGTGATGACCCGCACCGGGTCGATCGCTTCGCGAGTTCCACCGGCAGTGACCAGCACTCGGACTCCGGAAAGGTCATCGTTCGGCGAAAGCACGCGCTCAATGACCGCAACGATGTCGGAGGGTTCGGCCATGCGGCCTGTTCCAATGTCACCACCAGCCAGGCGGCCTTCTCCGGGCGGAACAATGATGACGCCGCGGGACGCCAGAAGAGCCAGGTTGTCCTGAACCGCAGGGTGCTCCCACATTTCGGTATGCATCGCCGGACAGATCACGACGGGCGCTCGCGTGGCGATCAGAGTCGCAGTAAGGAGATCATCTGAATAGCCGTGGGCATAGGCCGAGATGAGACGAGCCGTAGCCGGCGCGACCACGATGAGGTCATTGTCCTGTCCGAGACGAGTATGGGGAATCGGTGAGGATTCATCCCAGAGCGATGTCTGGACTTTTTCAGAGGCAAGCGCGGAAAGGGTCGTTTCGCCAATGAAGTGGTGAGCACCCTCGGTCATGATCGGCACGACATGTGCGCCGGCGTCGACAAGGCGACGACAGACATCAACCGCTTTGTAAGCGGCGATTCCCCCGGTGACTCCCAGGACAATGCGACGGGATGTGATTGTCATGCCCGCAGGACCGCCAAAAAACCGATCAGTCGCCGTCGGGTGCTTCGTCGATGGCTTCGGCCAACTCGACGGTCTCTTCACTACCTTCGACAACGTCCTCGATGAGAAGCTCAGCGGGATCGACGCGCACCGGGATGATCTTGTCGGCCGAGATTTCCTCGAACGCAATTGAGAGCGGCTTGCGGGCCAGCGAAGTGACCTGCGGAGGAACGTTGGAACCCTGACCCTCGCCTAACTGATTGAAGTAGGCGTTGATCTGCCGGGCGCGCTGGGCGCCGAGCGAGACCAGAGTGAATCGGGAATCGACCTTGGAAAGAAGAACCTCGATCCGGGGATTCACCATCGAGTCATGAATCTGAGCCACAGCACACCTTCGCAACGATTCGGGGATGTTCTCTCGACGAGACCCGGAACGGGCTCGAAGACGAGGGGCAACACTACCGCAGTCCTCGTCAGCCTCCACATCGACACGGCCAGGAACGGGCAAAACCGAAGATTCAGAGCCTTCGGCGGTCCTCAATGAGGGCCTGAACCTCGGCCACGGTGCGATCGAGATCATCGTTGACGATACAGAGAGCCCCCAGACGACGACCCTCGGCCAGTTCGGCCTGCGCAACGGCGATCCTTCGTTCGGCCTGCTCGGGCGGGTCCCCACGACCCCGAAGCCGCTCAGCCTGCACTTCGGCTGACGGAGGCTCCAGAAGGATGAAGAGGCAGTCAGGAACTCTCTCGAGAACCTGCGCAGCCCCTTGGACATCGATTTCCAAGATGACGTCGCGACCGTCGGCCGCATCGGGCCACGGACTGCCGTAAAGGTTTCCAAGAAACTCGGCGTACTCGAGGAATCCGCCGGCAGCCGCATGAGCCTCGAATTCCTCTCGACGTACCCAGATATACGCGTCCTCGCGTTCGCTAGGACGGCGCTCTCTGGTACTCCATGAGCGAGAGAGCCAGAGCGTCGGATCGGCGGCGACGAGGTGGGCGACAACGGTCCCCTTCCCCACTCCCCCGGGTCCGCAAACGACGATAATCACGGAGTCGTCGTCAGTTGCCGAACGCAGCCAACAACGCTTTGCGCTGCTGATCACCAAGGCCGCGCAATCGACGCGTATCGGCGATTCCGATCTCGGTCATGGCGCGACGAGCTTTGACCTTCCCCACGCCGGGCAGAGATTCGAGAATGGCCAGGATCTTTATTCCCGCAATGAGCTCATCAGTTCCGGCGAGTTCGAGCACCTGCGCAAATGTGAGTTCGCCCGACTTCAACTTCTCCTTCACCGCGGCACGGACTCGACGTGCTTCAGCGGCCTTTGCCAGCGCGGCCTGCCGTTGTTCGGGAGTCAGTGCTGGAGGCTGCGGCATGGGCGAAACCCTAGCCGGTGGCCCCGAAGGACCGTCCGGGCTGATCACTTCTGACCTCAACCGATCGCGTTCGAGACCTCGGTCGCAATCGCGATTGCTGCGGCAACCGGGTCATCGGCATGGGTTACCGCTCGGCCAATCACCAGCACATCGGCGCCCGCACCGATTGCGGAACTCGGTGTCGCCGGACGCGCTTGGTCGTCGACACCCACACCCGCCGGCCGGATACCAGGGACAACGGTGACGACATCAGGGGCCACCGAACGCACTGTGGCCAGATCACTTGCGGAACATACGAGACCACCACATTGCGCATCGAGCACGATACGAACTCGCTGCTCGAGAGCGATGAGGTCGGCCTGCTCACTTGTGAGCACAGTGATACCGAGACAGGTCGGTGTAGGCAGTCCGGCAGCGGAAGCACCGTCGGCTACACCTTCGACACCGGCTCGCAGATGATCAACCCCAGCGCGTGTGTGCACGGTGAGGTACGACACTCCCAACGATCCCATGACACGCGCTGCCTTATTCACCGTGGTCGGGATATCGAGGAGTTTGAGGTCGGCAAAAACCGCGAAGCCATCAGCTTGCATCGCTTCGATCGCTTCTGGTCCCGCTGCACTGAAGAGTTCGAGTCCGACCTTGGCGACACCGAACCACGGCTGCAACATCCGGGCCAATCGCCGGGCTTCGACAATGTCATCGACGTCGAGGGCGAGGGCCAATCTCGACCGGATTGCCTCAGGAGCTCCGGAGGACAGATCAACCAATTCAGCGGCCATGAACGACTCCAATCAATTCCCGAACAGAACCGACGCGGTGGTCGACACACCACTCCTGCATTTCGTCGAGAACTCGGGCGATGCTTCGGGGATCGGCAAAGGACGCGGTTCCGACCTGAATGGCACTGGCCCCCGCCATCATCAGCTCAATGGCATCGACACCTCGGGCAACACCCCCGACCCCGATGATGGGAATCTCGGGATGAGCGGCGTGGACATCGTGGACGGCGCGCACGGCCACTGGGTGAATCGCTGGACCCGAGAGTCCACCGCCACCATTGCCAAGTCGATAGGTTCGCGTCTCGGGGTCAATTGCCATGCCCAGAACCGTGTTGACGAGCGTGACGGCTTCGGCTCCGGCGGCATATGCAGCGGCGGCGATCGACGCGAGATCAGAGACATTCGGGCTGAGTTTTGCCCACATTGGTCGCCCGCAAACCGACGATGCCTGTATCGCCTCAGCGGTCGTATGAGGGGCGTGAGCAAACATGCGATTGCGATCGTGATGATTCGGACACGACACATTCACTTCGACCGCAACAACTCCGGCCGGTGCTTCGCGCAGAAGTTCCCCAGCTTGCGCGTAGTCGTCGATCGTGGAACCCCAGATGCTGGCGACGACAGTCGCCCCGGTCGCGAGCACTGCGGGCAGTTCGTCATCGAGCCACTTGCGTACGCCCGGCCCTTGCAGACCGACGCTATTGATCATCCCTGCCGGCGTTTCGTGTACTCGAGGAGCAGCGTTGCCCGCCCACGGTTCAGCCGATAGAGATTTCACGACGACTGCGCCGAGAGAGGACAGATCGACATAGGCGCCGAGTTCGTCACCATGCCCGGCGGTACCCGATGCCGTCATGACTGGGTTTCGGAGATCGAGCGAACCCACCGTGGTGGAGAGATCGACCGAGAACCCGGAACGACGGCGGGGAGACATCAGGCGTCTCCTCCGCTACGAACACCTGCGTGGTATTCCTGCAGTGGGCGCACTTCGAGTGGATGCGCGGCCCGGTCCGCCATTCCGTTGACCGCGGCGAGACCAGCAGCACCGGTGGTGAGCAAAGGAATGTTGTACTTCCCGGCCGCTGCACGAATATGCGCACCATCGGCGCGAGGACCGCGGCCCCGGGGCGAATTCACAACGAGTACGACCTCGCCGCTCTCGATGAGATCAACCGCATCGTGACCGTCGGGTTCGCCGAGTTTGGCGACGACAGTGGCGACATCAATTCCATTCCGAGTCAGATGCGCCGCGGTTCCTGAGGTTGCAGCGATTGAGAAACCAAGTTCGCGGAAGCGTTGAGCAGCCTTCACGCCGATCTCCTTGTCTCGGTCGGCGAGTGAAAGGAACACCATTCCCGATGTGGGGAGATTGGTCCCGGCCGCCAGCTGACTCTTCGCAAACGCGAGACCGAAGGTGAGGTCGATACCCATAACTTCACCGGTTGACCGCATTTCGGGACCGAGGAGGGCATCGGCTTCGGGGAATCGGCTGAACGGAAGCACCGCTTCCTTCACCGCGATGTGATCGCCCTGCACTGGTTCGGTCAACAAACCTTCCGCTCGGAGTTCGGCGAGCGTCGCGCCCAACATGACGCGAGCAGCGACCTTGGCCAGGGGAACACCGGTCGCTTTCGCCACGAATGGAACTGTACGACTGGCCCGCGGGTTGGCTTCGATGACGAACACTTGACCGCTCTTCACCGCGTATTGAACGTTCAGGAGTCCAATGACGCCGAGGGCATCGGCAATGCGGCGGGAGTAGTCGGCCAGCACTGACATTGTCTCGGCCGACAGTGAATACGGGGGAAGCACACACGCCGAGTCACCAGAATGAACTCCGGCCTCTTCGACATGTTCCATGATCCCGCCGATGACGAATGCCCCGGTCGCATCGCGAATTGAGTCGACATCAACCTCGGTCGCATCCTCAAGAAATCGGTCGACAAGCACCGGACGCTCGGCCGAAAGGCCGCCTTCCTTACCAAGGCTGCCGAATTTCGCAAGCTGTGCCATCGCCAATCGGAGGCCATCGTCGTCATAGACAATCTCCATCGCACGCCCACCGAGCACATAACTCGGACGAACCAGAACGGGATAACCAATTCGCGAAGTGATCGTGAGAGCGGCATCGATATCGGCGGCGGTGCCACCGGCTGGTTGTGGGATCTCAAGACGCGCACACAGTGCGTTCCAAAGTTCACGATCCTCGGCAGCATCGATTGACGCTGGCGAAGTTCCGGCGATCAGTTCAACCGGCAACGTGTTGGAAAGTTTGAGTGGGGTCTGGCCTCCGAGCGAAACGATGACTCCGACCGGCTTCTCTGCGTCGAGGATGTTCATCACGTCCTCATGAGTCAGCGGCTCGAAGTACAACCGGTCGCTCGTGTCGTAATCGGTAGAGACCGTCTCGGGGTTGCAGTTCACCATGATGGTTTCGAAACCCGCGTCGCGCAGAGCGAATGACGCATGAACACAGCAGTAATCAAATTCGATTCCCTGACCAATGCGATTGGGGCCCGACCCAAGGATCACGACCTTCTTGCGATCGGACTTCGAGACCTCGTCGGTGTCCTCCCAGGTGGAGTAGTGATAGGGAGTCTCTGCTGCGAACTCGGCAGCACAGGTATCGACTGTCTTGTAGGTGGGGACCACACCGACGTCGAGTCGACGCTCCCGAACCTCAGATTCAGAACGACCCCACAACCATGCCAACTGCGCATCGGAGAAACCGAGACGCTTCGCTCGTCGCCAATCGCGTTGGCTCAGTGACTCGAATCCGATCAAGGCGAGATGTGCTCGTTCCTCGGTGATCGCGCTCATTTGATCGAGAAACCATGGATCGACCTTTGTGGCGGCATGAACCTCATCGACCGATTTGCCTCGTCGCATGGCCGCTTCAAGTTGGAAGATGCGTTCGGGGGTACCGATGGATGCCTGGGCCAGCAGTTCATCGAGAGGAACTTCGTCGTAGGCGGCTTCGCCCGGATCGCAGTTGAGTCCGAGGCGACCCTGTTCGAGTGAACGGAGTCCCTTTTGCAACGATTCCGGGAAGGTTCGACCGATGGCCATGACCTCGCCCACCGATTGCATCTGGGTTCCGAGGACACCACTGGTCCCAGGAAATTTCTCGAATGCCCAGCGAGGAATCTTGGTGACGACGTAATCGATGGTCGGCTCGAACGACGCCGGAGTCATCTTGGTGATGTCGTTCGGAATCTCATCAAGCGTGTATCCCACAGCCAGGCGGGCAGCGATTTTGGCGATCGGAAATCCGGTCGCCTTTGACGCGAGAGCCGACGAACGCGACACACGCGGATTCATTTCGATGACCACCATCTCGCCATCGACAGGATTCACGGCGAACTGGACGTTTGAGCCACCGGTCTCGACGCCAACACGACGCATGACCGCAAATGCGGCATCGCGCATGAGTTGGTATTCATGGTCGGAGAGGGTCTGGGCGGGAGCGACCGTGATGGAGTCGCCCGTATGGACGCCCATGGGATCAAGATTCTCGATCGAGCAGACGATCACGCAGTTATCGGCGTGATCGCGCATAACTTCGAGTTCGTATTCCTTCCAGCCGGCGATCGACTTTTCGATCAGGATTTCGGAAATCGGACTGGCCTCAAGACCAATCGCGGCAGCTTTCTCGAATTCCTCGAGAGTCGACGCGATACCGGTACCCCGTCCGCCCAAGATGTAAGCGGGGCGGATCACTACTGGAAGTCCAATCGAACCGACAGCACCCATCGCTTCGGCGAGGGTGTGAGCTGTTGCGGAGATCGGTGTCGCCAGACCAATTTCCGCCATCGCACGTTTGAATAATTCGCGATCTTCGGCAGTTGCGATGGCAACTGCATCGGCGCCGATCATCTCGACTCCGTAGTGCTCAAGCACACCGGCTTCTTTGAGAGCCATTGCCAAGTTGAGCGCGGTTTGTCCTCCGAGTGTCGGCAACAACGCGTCGGGACGTTCACGTTCGATGATGCGAGTCAGGACCTCAACCGTGAGTGGCTCGATATAGGTCGCGTCGGCAAAATCCGGATCGGTCATGATCGTCGCCGGGTTCGAGTTGGCAAGGACGACCCGATAGCCCTCCTCCCGAAGGACACGACATGCCTGCGTCCCTGAGTAGTCGAACTCACAGGCCTGTCCGATCACGATCGGCCCCGACCCGATGAGGAGGATGGTTTCAATATCGTTCCGGCGCGGCATCAGTTGGTTCCCTTCACGGAATCCATGAGTTCATCGAACATGGTGAACAGGTACGCAGCATCGTGCGGACCGGGTCCTGCTTCAGGGTGGTACTGCACACTGAACGCGGGCAGATCGAGACTGCGGAGGCCTTCGACAACACCATCGTTGAGATTGCGATGAGTGACTTCCACTTTGGATCCGAGCGATCCGTCGTCGACTGCGTAGTTGTGGTTCTGGCTGGTGATCTCGACGGTGCCGGTGTCAAGGCGCCGAACCGGATGATTTCCTCCGTGATGACCAAACGGAAGTTTGTAGGTTTCAGCACCGAGGGCAGTAGCCAACAGCTGATGCCCGAGACAGATCCCAAAGATGGGAACTTCGCCCAAAAGTCCGTCAATGATTTGTGAGGCTCCGACGACTGCAGAGGGATCACCGGGACCGTTCGACAAGAAGACGCCATCGGGTTCGCGTGCGAGCACTTCCGACGCTGGTGTTCCGGCCGGAACGACCTCGACCGTGGCGATTCCCGACAGGTGACGAAGGATCGTTGTCTTGATGCCGAAGTCATAGGCCACCACGCGCTTTGGCGTTCGACCCTCGGGTCCGGTGAACGCGACACCATAGGGAGAGGCGCAGGTGACGGTGCCAACCAGATCGATACCAGTGGTGCCCTGCTCTGCTCGCGCTGCATCGAGCAACGATGACTCTGATGCCGTGCCGAATGCTCCCGGCATTGCCCCGAGGTCGCGGATGTGGCGGGTGAGCCGACGCGTATCGATTCCCGCGATTCCGGGAACGCCTGCCTTCTTCAGGAACGAATCGAGATCGCCATCGGATCTCCAGTTGCTCTGACGCCGTGCCATGTCGCGAATGATGATTCCGCGAGTAAAGGGACGGCGCGACTCGTCATCGAATGCCGTCACCCCGTAGTTCCCGATATGCGGATAGGTGAAGGTGATCAGCTGCCCGGCATAGGAAGGATCGGTGATGATCTCCTGGTATCCAGTGAGCGCGGTATTGAACACGACCTCACCCGAAGTAACGCCGTCTTCTCGACGAGCACCGATCGTCTCGCCCTCGAATACGGTTCCGTCGGCAAGAACCAACAGTGCTTCTTCGATCTGACTCATCGTTGTGCCTCTCCGTCGAGAACGGTCGGTACGCCGCAAAGAAGTGTGTGCCGAACTTTGCCTCGCAGTACACGTCCCGCATACGGCGTGTTGTTCGATTTACTCGCCATTTCCGCTGGGTCAACGGTCCATTCATGAGTCGGATCAAAGATCACCAAATGGGCAGGAGCCTCGGGCTCTATTGTTCGACCGTGCACGTCGTCAATTCGCGCGACTGCGGCAGGATTCCATGACATTTTCGCCATGAACTCGGTCATCGTAAGGACCCCAGTTTCGACGAGTTCAGTGATGCCGAGACCGAGCGCGGTCTCGAGCCCGAGCATTCCGCATGGCGCATGATCGAACGGTGCCTCTTTCACATCGGCAGTGTGAGGGGCATGATCGGTTGCGATCGCATCGATTGTTCCGTCGGCGAGTCCTGCCTTTACTGCCGCGACATCTTCTGCGGTACGAAGAGGAGGATTGACCTTGAACACCGGGTCGTAGGACGCGACTTCAGCGTGGGTGAGGGTGAAGTGATGCGGAGTCGCTTCGGCGGTGACATTTAGGCCTCTCGCCTTGGCGTCACGCACGAGTTCAACTGCGCCTGCGGTTGAGAGGTGTTGGAAATGAACGGCCATGCCGGTGAGCCGCGAGAGCGCAATGTCGCGAAACACCATGAGTTCCTCGGCTTCGGCGGGGATGCCCGGGATGCCGAGCCGACTCGACCACTCCCCCTCATGCATATGCCCGCCCTGACTTAATGCCTCAACCTCGCAGTGCTGAGCGAGAACCACCGACTCGGGCAAACCGGAGGCGTACTCAAGGGCCCGTCGCATCAGTCGGTCGTTCTGCACGCCGCAACCGTCGTCGGTAAAGATCCGAACTCCGGCGGCGGCCAGTTCCGCCATGGGCGAGAGCGCGTCGCCCTCGCGACCGATCGTGATCGAACCGGATGATCGGACATCACACAACCCTGCAGCGACGCCAGCGTCGAGAACCTGTCGCATCACAGCGACCGAATCGATGGTCGGCTCCGTGTTGGGCATGGCGACGATCGCGGTGTAGCCGCCCAGTGCCGCAGCACGACTCCCGGTCTCGACGGTCTCGGCCTCTTCGCGTCCGGGTTCGCGCAAGTGCGTGTGGATATCGACAAATCCCGGAGCGACGATGCAACCAGAAGCGTCAAGTCCGGGGACATCGAGCAGACCTAACGCAGCAAGATCGAGATCGGAGCCGACAGCAGCGATCGTGCCATCAGGACGAACAGCGACATCGGCCATTCGTTCTCCTGTGCGGTCGATGACCCGACCGCCGGTGATGATCCATCCCTCTGAATCGGACACTGTTCCCTTTCGATCGTTGTCACCATTGCGTTCGTGATTAGACATCGGCCTCGCCTCCCCATGTGGTTCCGCTACCGAGAAGCAAGAACAGCACCGCCATCCGAACCGCAACTCCGTTACGCACTTGATCGACGATGACGGTGTTGGGGCGATCAGCAACCGCTGCGTCGATCTCGACCCCGCGATTCATGGGACCGGGATGCATGACGATGGCATGATCAGGCAACTGATCAGCGCGTCGTTCATTGAGGCCGAAACGGGTGACATATTCGCGAATGCTCGGAATGAGAGCCTCGGTCATTCGCTCACGCTGCATGCGCAGCAAGTAGCAGACATCGACCGTCGGCAGCACTGCATCGATATCAGTGCTCACCTTTACCGGCCAACCCTCGAGGCTCGGAGGCAACAGCGTCGGTGGCGCCACGAGCGTGACGTCGGCACCGAGCGCAGTGAACGCGGCGACGTTGCTGCGCGCGACGCGGGAATGGCGAATGTCGCCGACGATGGCGATGTGCTTTCCGGACAAGTCACCGAAGCGTTGACGAATCGTGTAGCAGTCGAGCAAGGCCTGGGTCGGATGCTCATGCCATCCGTCGCCGGCATTGATAATGGCGCTTGTTGCCCATTGGGCGACTTGTCGAGGAACTCCGGCCGACGCGTGACGGACCACGATGGCATCGACGCCCATTGCCTCGATTGTTTCGATCGTGTCCCGGAGTGATTCACCCTTCTTCACCGAGGATATCCCGACGCTGAAGTTCATGGTGTCGGCCGAGAGTCGCCTCGCTGCGGTCTCGAAACTGAGGCGAGTCCGGGTGGAGTCCTCGAAGAAGAGTGACACCACAGTGCGTCCTCGCAACGCAGGCACCTTAGGAATGGTTCGCTCGCTCACTTCGACAAAAGAATCGGTGAGCGTCATGACATCGCTAATGCCCGTCGCAATGTCAGGACCAAGATCGGCGATTGAAAGCAGGTTGCGCAGTTGCCCGTGGCGAGGATTTGTGATGGGCCGGTTCATTTCATCATCTCCCCAAGATCGACACCCTCGGCGGTGACGTCGACCACCTCGTCTCGGCGGGTTGGAAGGTTCTTGCCAACAAAGTCCGGACGGATCGGCAATTCGCGATGCCCGCGATCGACCATGACTGCGAGTTGCACGGCTCGGGCTCTTCCGTAGTCCGAAAGCGCATCGAGGGCTGCGCGAATAGTGCGCCCAGTGAAGAGCACATCGTCGACCAGGACGACGGTCCGACCGTTGAGGTCGCAGGGAATCGTGGTGACGGTCTCGGGCAGCACCGGACGGAGTCCGATGTCGTCTCGGTAGAACGCCACGTCGAGACAACCCAGAAGTACCTCGGTGCCATCGATTCGTTCCAGCGCCTCGCAGAGGCGAGCCGCCAGTGGGACTCCCCCAGTTTGTAAACCGATGACGACGACGTCTTCGAGCCCCTGATTGCGCTCGATGATCTCGTGAGCCATTCGTTTGGTGGCCCGTTGCATGTCATCGGCACTCATGACTCGAGTGCGGGCAACAAAAACGCCCCCATAAGGGGGCGTCAAGCGTCGTTCACGTTCAGCCACGTTCGTGGTCCTTCCTGTCCGTTCGGGCCTCACGGGACCCGCTTCACGGTCAGAAAGAGACTCTATCGCTTCTCAGCGAACTTCGCTAGCAACCGCCGACAACACTCCATTGACATAACGGCTGCTGTCCTCCGTGCTGTAGGACTTCGCCAGTTCGACGGCTTCGGAGATGACGACTGCGGTCGGGACATCGGACCGGTAGATCAGCTCGTAGGTCGCCAGCCGGAGGATGGCTCGATCAAGCGCAGGCATGCGGTCGACATCCCAATTTCGAGCATGGGCGGCGATCATTGAATCAAGTTCGGGTTGCGTCTCGCCAACTCCAACAACGAGCTCAGCGGCAAACTCATCGGGACCCACCGGGAGCGAGGCAAGAACGTCGGCGATTGCATCGCCCTTCATCTCGGTCTCGTAGAGAAGATGAAAGGCGCGCTCGCGAGCGTCGTGTCGATTCGAGGTCGTGCCGAGTTCGTCGCTCACGCCCGGGTCAGATACTCGCCGGTGCGGGTGTCGACCTTGACTCGATCATTCGGATCGACAAACAACGGCACCTGAATGATCAGTCCGGTCTCAAGGGTCGCAGGCTTGCGGGCACCAGAGACACGATCGCCCTGGATGCCGGGCTCGGTCTCGGCGATGCTCAGCTCGACGGCAGCTGGAAGTTCCACGCCCACGATCTCGTCACCGTACATCTTGAGCACGGCCTCGCCGTTCTCGACGAGATAGTTCGAAGCGTCACCCAGCGAGCTCGGTCCAACATTGAGCTGGTCGTAGGTCGAGTTATCCATGAAGACGTAGTCATCGCCTGAGCGATAGAGGAACTGCATCTCACGTTTGTCGATCATGGCCCGCTCGACCTTTTCGCCGGCGCGAAACGTACGCTCGACGACAGCACCATTGCGAGCATTTTTCAGCGTTGTGCGCACAAACGCGCCACCCTTGCCGGGCTTCACATGTTGGAACTCCACGATCTCGTACAGCACCCCTTCGATATCGAGGGCCATGCCGTTCTTGATGTCGTTGGTGGTAATCGTGGGCATCGGGGCCTTCCTGGTCCGGAACCGTGAGCGAGGTCAGGGCGTCGGCGACTTCGTTGTGTGAGTGAGTGGGCGACACCCATCGGGGGTGACGACGACGCTGTCCTCCATACGGACTCCACCGTGCGCCGGGAGGTAGACACCCGGTTCGACGGTGACGACGTCGCCGATTGAGAGCGTATCAGTGCTCGAACCAGCCACTCTCGGGGCCTCGTGGATGTCGAGACCAACTCCGTGACCGGTGCCATGGGTAAAGACTTCGGCCCAACCGGCTTGGGCAATGACCTCACGGGCCGCAGCGTCGACGTCGCTGGCCGAAACCCCGGGACGAACGGCTGCGACACCAGCGGCATTGGCCGCGGTGACGACCTCGAGCATCCGGAGGCTGGTCTCATCGACCTCACCGATCGCCACTGTTCGAGTCATATCCGAGCAGTAGCCGTCCACGATGCACCCGAAATCGACAACCACGAGGTCACCTGACTGCAGTCGCCGATCCGATGGTCGGGCATGAGGCTTCGCGCCGTTGGGGCCTGAAGCAACGATCGTTTCGAAACTGGTCCCCGACGCGCCAAGACGGCGCATCGCAGAGTCGAGGGCGAGGGCGAATTCTGATTCGGTGAGTTCGTCGAGCAATGTTGGGCGTCGTTCGGCCAGAGCTGCGTCGGCAATTGCCGCGGCGAGTTCCATTCGCGCCAGTTCGGCGTCGTCCTTTGAACGACGCAACGCCTCGACGATCCCTGATGTCGGAACAACGTCACGACCAGACAACCATTCTTCGGCATATCGCCGCTGGGTTGACCATGTGACGTGATCGGCCTCGAGTCCGATCCGATCAGCAGCGCCGAGTGTCGAAAGAACAACGGCGCGTTGTTCGGTTGAGGTGATCTCGAGACGCGCCGGCGCGCCTGCGGCCGCCAACTGTTCGGCGGCCTGGTCGGTGTAGCGACCATCGGTGACAAGGACCATGTCGTCGGCAGTCACGACGACTAGCCCCGAACTGCCAGTAAACCCTGTGAGATAACGGATGTTGCTCGGTGCAGAAACAAGAAGGGCATCGAGATGGTCAGACACCATCGAGCGTCGGACCGCCTCGACCCGCTCGGCCACGACTAAGGGAGGCAGTGAGGCGAATCGTGCCGCGAAGGAATCGGAAGGGACTGTAGATGTCATATCGCTCAACGCAGAAGACGGGCGACGGCATCAACCGCAAGGCGATACCCATCACCACCGAATCCGGCGACGGTTCCGGTCGCAACTGGAGCGATCACTGATGTCTTTCGCCATTCCTCGCGAGCTGCCGGGTTTGAGAGGTGCAATTCGACAATGGGACCATCGAATGCTGCGAGTGCATCGTGCAACGACCACGCGTAATGCGTGAACGCACCGGGATTGAAAACGATCGCGGCACAGCGACGTCGGGCCCCATGGATCGCCTCGACGAGTTCCGATTCGGCGTTGGATTGAAAATGTTCGAGTACGAGCCCATGAGCCTCCGCAGTTGCGGTGGCCATCGCCACATGGTCGGCGAGGGTTGCGGTGCCGTAGATCTCGGGTTCGCGATCGCCAAGAAGGTTGAGGTTGACTCCGGAAAGCAGCAGCACGATGGGGGTGTCAGACATCAGCGTTCTCCTTGGTCACGAAGCGAATCGATCGACGCCACAATCAGAGCAGGGTCGACTCCCGTAACCGATTCAACTCCATCGGGTCCATCGAGTACGAACGTGATTCCGTCTAGTGCCTTCTTGTCCCGGGCCATGAGGGCAAGAAGTTCGTCATTGCCGAGACCCGCAGGCAGAGCCATCTGTAGATCGTAGGCACCCACCACGCGTCGGTGTTCAGCGACCCGGTCAGCGTCAATGCGCCCCAAAAGGAACGCAAGTTCTGCAGCGAAGATCAAACCGATGGCAACTGCCTCGCCATGACGCAGATCGTGACCACCGGCGATTTCGATCGCGTGAGCAAGGGTGTGTCCGTAGTTCAGTTTTGCCCGCGCTCCCCCTTCGCGTTCGTCGCTGGCGACAACTGCTGCTTTGATCGCTACACACGCCGCGACCTGTTCATCGACGGGTAGCGAGTCGATGCCTTCACCACCGAGGAAGTGGTATTTAGCGATCTCGCCGAGACCGCACCGGTATTCACGGGGAGGAAGCGTTGACAGCAACCCGGTGTCACAAACGACTCCCGAAGGCTGCCAATACGCACCGATGAGGTTCTTCCCCTCAGGGATGTTTACCCCGGTCTTCCCTCCGATAGCGGCATCGACCTGGCCCACAAGCGTTGTGGCGACATGCACGACCGGGACGCCGCGGTGATAGGAGGCAGCAGCGAATCCGGCAGTGTCGGTGACGATTCCGCCGCCGACACCAACAATGCAATCGGCTCGGGTGAGACCCCACTGCGCGAACTGTCGGCAAAGGGACTCCACCGTGGCCATCGACTTCGCGTGCTCTCCAACGCCCATCGTGAACACCTTGTGCTCACGTCCGGGGTCAACATCAATGCCGAGACCTTCCTGGGTCACGATCGCCACTCGCTTGGCACGCTCGGGAATCAGGCGAGAAAGTTCGGAACGGACACCATCACCAACCAGGACGTCATAGGAACGGTCGCCAAGTTCGACGGGAACGATGATCATCGGGCATCAGCCCCGTCAACCGTGTCGTCGACCGTGTCGTCGACCGTGCCGTCAACCGTGCCGACGACCGCAGCGACGACCGCATTGATCGGAGCAGTGCTGTCGACGGTCAGGTCGGCAATTTCGCGGTAGAGGGTTTCGCGATCGGTTTCCATCTGAAGCAATGTTGCCCGCGCGTCTGTCGCTAATGCGGGACGGTGGGTACCACGAGAGGTGCGATCGACGAGAACATCGACGGGAGCCTGCATCCACACGACTGTCCCGGCAGCGCGAAGGCGAGTGCGCGTCGCGGCATCGAGAACCGAACCGCCCGCGGCAGCGATGACCGAAGGAATCGGTGAATCGAGGAGATCGGCCATGACCTCGGCTTCGATAGAACGGAACGCAGCCTCGCCATCGGTGGCAAAGATCTCGGCGACCGGCCTTCCCGTCCGAGAAACCACTTCATCATCGGAATCGACGAATGGTCGTTTCAACTGCTTCGCAACCCTCCGCCCAACCGTCGATTTACCAACACCCATCATCCCGACCAGCACGATGTGGGCTGACCGAGATGTCGGACCATTCACGGTTTCGACGCGTCGGCGCCATCAGCGAACGCCTGACCGGCGTCCCAATTGAGCGGCGTCGCATCGGGGTCGGGGGCGGCGTCGATATCGATACGTGCGGTCTGTTCGCGAACCTGCGCGATAAAGGTGTCGTGATTCCGAACAAACTCCTGCAGCGAGTCACCGCCGAACTTACGGAGACACTCATTGGCGAGCACCAATGCCGCCATCGCCTCAGCGACAACACCCATAGCCGGAACTGCAGTGACATCGGTTCGTTCACGAAACGAGACGCCTACTTCTTTGGTGGCGGTATCGACCGTGGCCAGCACCGGTTTGTTGAGGGTCGCCAGCGGCTTCATCGCAACGTGCGCCACCAACACCTCTCCAGTGGACATTCCACCCTCGATGCCTCCGGCGTTGGCGCTCGTACGGCGATAGGTCGAGGCAACCTCGTCCCAAATAATCGGGTCATGGGCTTCGGATCCGGGACGGGCGGCAACATCGAAGCCATCGCCGATTTCGACTCCCTTTACCGCCTGGATCGATAGCAATGCCTGTGCCAGCAGCCCATCGAGTCGACGGTCCCAGTGCACGTGACTCCCGAGACCGATCGGCACTCCGTGAGCAACAACTTCGACGATGCCTCCAAGGGAATCGCCTGCTTTTTGCGCAGCCTTGATGGAGGTGATCATCTCCGCCTCGGCAGTGGCATCGAGGCAGCGAACTTCTGACTCGTCAACCAACGCGAAGCCGCCCGGGTTGAGACGCGACGCATTATAGGCGCGAACCGGTCCGAGAGCGATCACATGTGAACCGACTTCGGTTCCCAAGTGTGAAAGCAGTGCTTTGGCGACGGCGCCGGCTGCGACGCGCGCGGCGGTCTCGCGGGCCGAGGCTCGTTCGAGAACGTTGCGAGCATCGTCGAATCCGTACTTCTGCATTCCGGTGAGATCAGCGTGACCGGGACGGGGGGTCGTGAGTTTCTGGGAGGTCGCTCCCGGATGGGGTGACATCTCCTCGGTCCACTTCTTCTCCCATTCGCTGTTGCCGATCTCGATGGCAACAGGAGATCCGAGAGTGAGCCCGTGACGAACCCCAGACAGGATCGTGACCTCGTCGGCCTCGAACTTCATCCGCGGGCCTCGCCCGAAACCGAGTCGGCGACGGGCCAGCTCGTTCCCGATCTGGTCGACAGTGATGGGCAGACCTGCTGGCAAACCCTCGAGAATGACGACGAGGGCCTTGCCATGAGATTCACCAGCGGTCAGGTAGCGCAGCACCGAATCAATCTACCGGTGAGGACGACCCCATCCGAAGACGATTTCGAAGTGACGGCCGTTCAGCCGACCAGTGCCCGGCTCAGTACGACAGTGAGAAGCGTGCCCAGCGCCAAGAACGGTCCGAAAGGAAACGGCCGATTCCGACCGCGCAGCACCATCAAGGTCACTCCCCCGACGGCGCCAAACGCGAATCCGATGAGAAGGAGCCACAGCACGAGAAGCACCACGTCGACAAAGGAACTCGCTTGCCAGCCGACCATCACTCCAAGCAGGGCGGCGAATTTCACATCACCGAAGCCCATGCCCTGAGGTGAAATCACATGAGCAACAAGCAAAACCCCAAATGCGAGAAGCCCACCAGCGAAAGCGAACTGCATCCGTTCAGGGGACTGATCAACGATTGATCCCACGATGACAAGAAGAAGCCCAACGCTGAGCGAAGGAATCACCACGGCATCGGGTAATCGATACTCGGTGATGTCGATGACACTCGCGAGGAGAAGTGCCCCAAACCCGGCGAGATAGGCAAGCAGTTCGAACCACGTCCCCTCAGAGAACCGCCACGCCACGAGCACGAAGGACACCATCGTCACGACGACAATCGCCAACGTCCGCGGCGAGACTTTCGGAGATTCGGAGGGTTGGAAGAGTGGCCGCTCAGAAATGAAGCCGTCCGAGACCCGAGCAATCAGCGCGCCGCATGGAACGGCGAGGGCGATACACACGAGGAGTCGAACCGTCTCCATCGAAATAATTCAGCCCAGTTGGCTGGCCACTGAGGCCAGCATCACGTCGATCGGCGCTTGAACGCCGGTCCAGAGTTCGAATTGCACCGCGGCTTGGTGAGCCAACATGGCAACACCGTTGGCAACCTTCGCCCCGCTGCTCCTTGCAGTCGCCAGCAACGGGGTTTCCAGAGGCTTATAGACAATATCGACGAGGATTTGGCGCTCATGGAGTACCGAGCCGTCGAACGGAACGTCGTCGGCGCCGGGCTGCCCCATGCCGATCGAGGTCGCGTTTACAACGAGATCTGCTGTCGCGAGATCGGAGCCCACACCCTCGGCCGAAACGACCTCGCCACGATCACCGGCGAGAGCTGCGGCTCGCTCGGCGCGACCAAGAGTCCGATTGACGACAACGATCTCCGACGCGCCTGCGTCGGCGAGCGCAAGGATGATCGATCGGGCCGAACCCCCTGCTCCGAAGACGACACACCGTTTCCCAATCGGTTCGAACCCGAATCCGTGAGCAAGGGAACGAACGAACCCTTCGCCATCAGTGTTGTGACCGGTGAGCACGCCATTGTCGTTGACTAGGCAGTTCACCGCTCCGAGCCTTTCGGCGGTAGGACTGAGGAGATCAGCGCATGCCGCAGCACTCTCCTTGTGCGGCATCGTGACGGAGAGGCCCGCAATTCCTAGCGCTCGCGCCCCAACTAAGGCATCCGGCAAGCGAGAGTGACCCACCTCGAGAGCAACGTAGGTCCAGTCGAGTCCGACAGCTTCGAACGCCGCGTTCATCAATGTGGGCGAAAGGGAATGGCGAACAGGTTCACCGATAACCGCCGCCAATCGAGTGGTCCCCGTCGACGCCATCAGAAAACTCCCCGAGCCTTCGCATCGGCGACGGCCTTGTTGAAATCGGATTGATTATTGGTGAAGTAGTGATGGCCGTCTTTGTCGGTGAGCACATAGAACAGCCAATCACCCGGGGCCGGATTAAGCGCAGCGTTTATTGACTTCTGTCCCGGCGAATTGATGGGTGCTGGGGGAAGACCGCGTTTCAGTCTCGTGTTGTAGGGCGAATCAACTTTGAGATCAGAGGTCGTCAGATTCGTCTTGCGCTGCTGGAGTGCGTAGAGCACCGACGCATCGATACCGAGCGATTCACCCCGCGCCAAACGGTTGTAGATCACGCGAGCGATCTTCGGGCGTTCCTCATCGATCTTTGCTTCAGACTCGATAAGAGACGCAACGATAAGTGCCTCGTAGGGCGTGATGACTTTCGTGCCAGCAACGCCTTTGAGTTTCGCAGAGGCGTCGGGAAGGCCCTCTGCTTGTGACACTCGATCAAACGCTCCAACCAGTTGATCAATCAGTTTTTGAGCATTGCCCACGTCTTGCTGCGCGATCTCATAGGTCGCCGGGTAAAGGAATCCTTCGATGTTGTCCGAGCCAGCAGGCTGGAGTGAAGGATGGGTATTCACCAATGCAGCGTCGAGTGCCGCGGGATCCATCGTCGGGAACTTCTCAAGCGCAAGTTTTCTGAACTCCGATTCCCATAATCCCTCGCGAACAAGAAAAAATACCGTCTTGGGTGGCGGAGGACCGGCTTTCAGCAGATCGAGGACATCACTCATCGCACTGTTGATCCGAAGGCCCTCATAATCGCCCGCTTGGAATGGATCGCCTCCCTTCCACTTCACATACCACTCGAACACCGCTGCGCTCGTGACGATGTTCTTTTCAGAAAGGGCGGTGGCGATCTGTGACGTTGTCGCACCCTTCGGAATAGTGAACGCAACTTCTTCACCAGGAGAACCCGGATCGATTTTTCCCTTGACCCAGAATCCGGCCAGAACAAAAAAGATGGCAAGGACCAAGAGCGGGATACCGATCAATAGTGCCCAGCGTCCCCCGCGACCGCGATCATCCCCACCCCTCACCGCGATGTAGTCACCATCGTCACCACCACCCGTTCCCGAGCGTCCCGACACCGGCTCGGCGTCACTCTCGGGCTGCGGCGCAGAACGCGTCGGGCGCGACGGAACCGACGAACTCGACGATGGAGTCAGGGGTATCGGAGGAGTCGACGCACCCGAAGCACCCGGAGCGCCAGGTTGGGTCGAGGGCTCGAGTCCGAAGAGTTCGAACGGATCTGGTTGTTCGGGCACGAGTCGCTCTGTCGGTTGAGGTCAGGAATCGGGAGTGTCAGCACGACCATCGAGCCATGCCTGCAGCATCACCGCAGCCGCGACCTGGTCGACCATCTGGCGCTGGGAACGTCCCGGCACCGAACCCGCCTTCAGAAGGCGGGCCGCCGTCACCGTGGTGAAGCGTTCATCGTAGGGAACCACCGAGATCGATGTCGCCGCGGCGAGTTCCGCGATCTCCAAGCGGACCGAAACGGCGGCCGGCCCTTCGGATCCGTCGAGAGAAAGGGGTAGGCCCACCACCAATGTGTCGACCTCCCATTCGGAGACGATCTCAAGGATCCTGCGATGATCGGTCGAATGGTCGCTTGACCGCTGAAGAGTCTGCAGCGGTGATGCCACCGAACCCGAAGATAACGCCACTCCGATTCGGCGTTCTCCGAGGTCGATGCCAAGAGCTCGCACTAGGAGCGACCCACCGCCGCTCGAACCAAATCGAGAGCCTCGTCGAGGGCTTCGGGATCCTTGCCACCGGCAACAGCAAGATCGGCACTCTTTCCGCCGCCGCCCTTCACCTTCTTGGCCGCATCGGCGATGAGCTCAGATGCGTTGAGTCCGGAGTCCGCGGCCACTGCCGCAACGATGACGACGCCTCCGCTCTCAGGAGCGCTTCCCAGAACGACGGCCTTAATGCCGGCCCGGTCGCGCACAGCGACAGCGAGGTCGCGAACCGCGTCCCGGTCAAGGCCATCGACGCGGGCGACCACGATGCCATCGGTAGCCAACTCGGCCAGTTCGCCGGAACTACCAGCGGCGGCCTGACGTTCGAGATCACGAATACGAGCCCGCAGGTCTTTCACCTCGGCAACGCGACGTTCGACCGCATCGACGAGTTCGTCGGTCGCAACACCCATGGCCTCGGCTGCGGCTCTGATACGTCGCTCGTCCTCACGCAGTCGTTCAAGCGGGCCAGTACCCGAGACAGCTTCGATACGACGGATGTTCGAACCGATCGATGCCTCACTAATGATCTTTACCGGCCCAATGTCGCCGAGGGCTCTGACATGCGTACCACCACACAACTCGGTCGAATGAGGACCGGCTTCGAGAACCTTCACCACGTCGCCGTACTTGTCGCCGAAGAATGCGATCGCGCCCAGTGCTTCAGCCTGATCTTTGGTCGTCTCGAAATGACGCGCCGGAGAGTTGGCAAGGACATCGGAAGCAACGAGGTCCTCGATGGCGACGATTTCGTCGTCGCTGAGCGCTTCATAGTGAGAGAAGTCGAAACGCAAGCGATCAGGGCCGACAAGCGAGCCTTGCTGCTTCACATGGTCACCGAGAGTTTCTCGCAGCGCCCAATGAAGGAGATGGGTAGCGGTGTGATTACGGCGGATGGCGTCGCGACGTTCGCCGTCGATCACCGCAGTTACGGTCTGACTGACCTCGATGTCACCTTCGAGAACTTCGAATCGATGACGAACGACCCCGGGGGCTCCGTACATCGTCTCGACGATGCGCGCGCGACCCGTCGGTGAAGTGATGACGCCGGTGTCGCCGACCTGACCACCTGATTCGGCATAGAACGGAGTGTGATCGAGGACAATCGAATCATCGGTGACCGCCAGCACGACCGCATCGAGCTCGTAGGAGTCGTCGCCGAGAAAGTGCGTCGGCCCATGCTCGGCCGAGACCGCAGCGAAGACTTCGACGTTCTCGCCGCCGCCTCCCTTTCGCGCGTCCTTGGCCCGCTGGCGTTGTTCGGCCATCTCGGTGGCGAAACCTTCTTCGTCGACATCGTGACCACGTTCCAGCGCGATCTCACGGGTGAGTTCGAGCGGGAATCCGTGGGTGTCGTGTAGAAGGAATGCGACAGAACCTCCGATGGTTGCCCCTGGTCCAAGGCGATCGAGTTCGGTATCGAGCAACGCGGTGCCAGATTTCAGCGTCGCCCGGAACCGCTCCTCTTCGCGAGCAACGACCGTGCGCACAAAGTCCTGCTGTTTCACGAGTTCCGGGTAGGCCTCGCCCATGACCTCGACCGTTGTGTCGACCAGAGTCGGCGTCACAAGATCAGCGACATCGAGGAGATAGGCCTCGCGCACGGCACGACGAATGATTCGCCTCAGTACATACCCGCGGCCTTCGTTTGAGGGGAACACCCCATCGCTTACGAGAAAACTCATCGTGCGCGCGTGTTCGGCAAGGATGCGCAGCGAAATATCGGAACGCTCACCAGCCCCGAGACGAGTATCAGTCACTCGTTGAGCAGCGTCGACGAGTGGAGCAAGCACATCAGTTTCGAAAACCGAATCGACACCCTGGAGAACACCGAGGATGCGCTCGAGCCCAGCGCCAGTATCGATGTTCTTTTTCGGCAACTCGGTGTCGTGGCCGTCGGTATCGCGGGCGAACTGCATGAAAACGAGATTCCAGATCTCGAGGAAGCGATCGTCGCTCCCCGAAGCAGGACCCCCGTCAGGACCATAGGAAGGTCCCTTGTCGACGTAGATCTCCGAACAGGGTCCACAAGGACCTGGAGGACCTCCCGGCGGGCCCCACCAGTTGTCCGCATCGAGGAACTGGATTCGGTCGGGATGGACGCCTACCTCGTCGCGCCAGATATCGGCGGCTTCTTGGTCGGTGAGGTGACACGTGACCCAGAGCAGTTCGGGATCGATCCCGAAGAGATTGGTGACCATGTCCCATGCCATCGGGATGGCTTCGTGCTTGAAGTAGTCACCAAAGGAAAAGTTTCCAAGCATCTCGAAGAACGAAAGATGGCGTGCGTCGCGCCCGACCTCTTCGAGGTCAGAATCCTTGCCGCCGGCGCGAACACATTTCTGAACCGTGGTGGCGCGAGTGAACGGAGGCTGCTGCTCGCCGAGGAAATAGGGCTTGAACGGCACCATGCCGGCAACGGTGAACATCAAGTCCGGATCGTGAGGGATGAGACTGGCCGAGGGGACAATGGTGTGACCCCGGGCCTCGAAAAACGAGGTGAAGGCCCGACGCAACTCGTTCGCGGTCATGGGATTCATGGTGACTTCAGCCTAATGACTGCTCACGAAAGGTTTTGCCTCAGCGGCCGCCAAGAGATCATCGACCGTCGTCATCGTCTGGTTCTGGATCAAGATCGGGACTCGTCGCTGGACTGTCGTCGTACTCGATTGGTCCGAGAATGCGGAAGCCCTCTCCATCGTCGATGAACCGCGGTTGAGGTAGCCGGGGTGGCGAGGGTTCGATCGTCGCTGGATCGACTTCGAACACGATCACCCTCCGAGCGCGTTGGCGCCTCGACAAGAGCAACTCGATGGTGACTCCAACGATGAGCCCCACCACAATCACAAGGACGGCGATGGCCACCGCAAATTTTTACCTCAGACGTAGAATTTTTGCTCGCTCAATTGAGAGCAGAGCGTTCAACCTCGGCGAGAAGTTGTTCAAGGCCTGCCTTGATAGTGCCTTCCAGACCGGAGAGATCGGGTGTGACCTCGGGGCATGACGTCAGCCCGAGATTGAGCGTTCCGCCGACCGGCCAGACCGTCACGTTGAGACCCGCCCCAAGCATGATTGGCCCAACTCCGCAGGCCGAGAGGATCCTGGCCCCAAGGAAATACTCAGAGAATTCCGGTGCGGGCACGTTCGACACGACAACGTTGTACATCGGCCGTGACTGGGTCACCCATCCATAGACCCCCTTTGCGAGGCCCATGAGTACTCGACCACCAAGTTGGGTGCAGTCCTCAAGCAAGGTCCCCCTGATTGCAGCGCTGTGTTCTTTCGCGCTCGCATTCGACGCGGCAACCGCACGAAGCCGTTCCACGGGATCATCGATTTGGGTGTGCATTTTGGCCAGCATTCCCGATACCTGATTTCGTCCGTGACGACCCGGTTCGTGAACTGAAGTGGGAACCAGTGCAGTGAGAGTGGACAACGGAAGTTCTCCGCGTTCAAGAAGGAAACCACGCACCGCCCCACTCACAAGTGCGACCACAACATCGGTGACAGTCACTCCAAAGTGGTTCTTGACGTTCTTCACTTCGGCGAGATCGAGGTGAACAAGGCCAATGGTGCGCTTCGAGGTGAACCGAGAATTGAATATCGTCGGTGGAGCGCTGAACGGCGCCGCCATTGCGCGGCCCCTTGCCGAGCGCCGGAACGCATCACGAATTGCCCGAGCACTCTCGGGCGCAACTCTGGAAACGAGGATCCACGGCCTCGCAAGAAAGTTCGTGATACCTCCGAGCGCTATGGACAAGGTTCGATCATCCCCGGTGACGGGAACGAACTCTGGGCGTGGTGGGTTTGGATCAGCGCTGAACAGATGGGAGAAGAACGTCGAATAGGTCACTCCATCAGCGACAGAGTGATGAACATTGAGAACTACAGAGAGTCGCTCAACACACGATTCCTCCCCAACTCGCTCGATCACCCACATTCCCCAAAGTGGTCGGCTGCGATTTAGGTGTGAACCAACGAGTGATGCGCAGATCTTGAGGATGTCCGATCTGCTTGCCGATTCTGATGCCACGATGCGGTGCACCTGACTGTTGACATCGAATTCGCGATCCTCGACCCACGCGGGATGGTCGATATTCGGGAATCCACCCGACAATTTCTCCCGAAGTTGCGGCACAGCCCGAATCCGATTGCCCAATTCCTCGCAGAATCGGTCGTAGGAATAACCGCCAGGAATCGTCGATGTCTCCAAATCCATGACGACGACATTCTGCAGTGGCTGGACTGACGTCTCGAGATTGAGGAAACAAGCGTCGAGCCCTGTGAGCCAATTCGGACTCTGCACGTTGAAGATCCTATGTCCCAGAAATGTGGCCCTCGGCGCCCCTCGCGCCGTCGGCAGAACGTCAGAGACCAGCGCGCTCGAGTTGGCGACGCAGAAGTTCTTCCGCTTGTTGACGAGTGCGCCGAGTGGCTTCAGCATTCGATCTCAGATCGCCGATCAGGTCGACACTGCGATCGATCGCAACTCGCGCTCGTGAATCTGCGAGTTCGGCAACGCGAACCGCTGCATCGGTCACATTCTCGGGGATGTGGCGTCTCGCCAGCTCACGGGCCCGCAGATAACCAACAACAGTTCCGGTAACCCCGACCGCGGTACCTACGGTGAACCAAGTAACCCGTTTGAACATCAGCTCGCCCGCCGCTCACGCCGTGACGTCACCGAGCGAGACCCGCGCGTGCGCCGCGATGAGCCACGAGTGCCCTCGTTCAGAGCGAGTGGCTCGGAAGTATCGACTGTTGCCTCTACTTGCGAGAGACGACGGGCATTTCGGTCAGTCGCTACCGACAGCGACGCCAATTTCACCAGCGGATTCCGCATAACCAACCACGCAAGTCGCGAGGTCGCTTCGACTCGAGCTCCGACGGTCTCGGCGGTGTCGAGGAGCGAGTCGACCCGCTCGATCTCGCCATTGGCCAGCGCAACCGTGGCGCGGAGCTCGGCAACGGCTGAAAGTGTTTCAACCCGAAGGTCTTCAACTGTCGAACGAAGCGAACGGAGAGTCGTGATGAGCGATTGCACCGCCATTGCCACGACAACAAGGCCAACGATCGCCACCACGATCAACACCACAGAAATGGTGGTCACGATTGCGTTTCCCGGGATTGACGACGGTGTTCGTCCATACGGTCTCGGACCTCGGCTTCGGCTCCATGGGGGGAGGGCTCGTAGTAGACCCGATCTTCGAGTTCGGCCGGCCGGTACTGCTGGTCGACCCAGCCCTCGGGCTCATCATGAGGGTAGTCGTAGCCCTGTCCGTGACCGAGGCTTTTCGCTCCCTTGTAATGCCCATCGCGCAGATGAATCGGGACTTCACCACCTGCACGCTCTCGCACATCGGATTGCGCCCGACCCAGCGCAACCGTGATCCGGTTCGACTTCGGGGCAGAGGCGAGGTGCACCACCGCGTGGGCAAGATTGAGTTGTGCTTCGGGCAAACCAACGAATTCCACGGCGCGGGCCGCGGCATCGGCAACAACCAACGAAAAAGAATCAGCCATTCCGATGTCTTCGCTGGCGAGGATCACAAGACGTCGAGCGATGAATCGGGCGTCCTCCCCT
The DNA here is from genome assembly GCA_037139155.1 of Actinomycetes bacterium. GTDB lineage: Bacteria > Actinomycetota > Acidimicrobiia > Acidimicrobiales > Acidimicrobilacustridaceae > Acidimicrobilacustris. The sequence continues at coordinate 46,884 of JBAXGZ010000003.1, forward strand.
GCCTCCAACATCCGCGCTAACCAATAAAGCCCGGCATCGGGATCCGAGCCCCGAATGGACTTAATGAACGCAGAGATGACGTCGTAATGATCATCACGTCCGTAGCGAAGGGCTTTGGTTCCGAGCGCCGCTTCAACATCGGCCTCGGTGACCCGAATCGACTCTCCGATGATCACGCCCGACGCGTCACGAGCTGCATCGGGATGTTCACGAGCGAGCGCGACCGCGACCTCGAGGCTGGTGAGCACATGACGCCCATCGCCATTTGCTCGATCGATGAGCAGTTGTCGGGCATCGTCGTCGATCACCGCGCCTTCGGCCGCCAGTCCGCGATCGACAAGAAGCGCACACGCGTCAGCCGAGAGAAGGTCGAGTCGGAAAAGAGTTGAGCGACTCAACAGGGGCGGATTCACTTCGAAGAACGGATTTTCGGTCGTCGCCCCGATCAAGACCAGTAGTCCACTTTCGACCGACGGAAGCAACGCATCCTGCTGCGATTTGTTGAATCGATGTACCTCGTCAAGAAAGAGAATGGTGCCCTGACCGCGCATCGACAGACGCTCCTGCGCATTGGCGGCAACCTCGCGGACATCCTTCACCGACGCGTTCACTGCCGACAATTGTTCGAACGCCTTCGAGGTCGTTCGGGCAATGAGTTGCGAGATGGTGGTCTTTCCTGTTCCCGGCGGGCCCCAGAGAATGACTGAAGACAGGCGATCAGCTTCGATCAGTGCCCGTAACGGTTTTCCGGGACCAAGAAGGTGCTCCTGGCCAACGACCTCATCGAGATTTTTCGGACGCAGTCGAGCGGCAAGTGGAGCCTGACGTGCCAACCGGTCCTCGGCGGCGGCAGCAAACAGGTCCTCGGACATGCTCCGAGGCTACCGGCGGCCCCTCGCAGACGACCGGAGTCTTAGTCCTTCTTCTTTTGCGGAAGAAGGCGAAGTCCGAGTTCATCAAGTTGCCCCGCGTCGATCGGCGTTGGAGCGTGGGTAAGAGGATCAGTACCCGACTGCGTCTTGGGGAAGGCGATGACCTCGCGAATGTTCTCTTCTCCGGCCAGCAAAGCGACGAGACGATCGATACCGAAGGCAAAACCCGCGTGCGGCGGTGCTCCAAAGCGGAAGGCATCGAGCAGGAAACCAAATTTGCTCTGAGCCTCTTCTTGGGCGATTCCCAGCAGGGCAAACATCCGCTGTTGGAGATCACTGCGATGGATCCGAACACTTCCGGAGCCCAGTTCCCATCCATTGAGGACAAGGTCGTAGGCCTGCGAACGGACCTTCAGAAAGTCATTGGGATCGCCGGTCTCGAGCAACGCGACGTCATCGACGTGGGGCATCGTGAACGGGTGATGAGCGGGCACGGGATTGCCGGCGTCGTCGAGCGATTCGAACAAGGGGAAATCGACGACCCAGAGAAACTGAAGTCCACCTTCAGTGACTGGAGGACGACCGAGTTCGAGCCGAAGCAGCCCAAGGACGTGGCAAACCTTCGGGCGATCGTCGGCGACGAGCAGCAGCAGGTCGCCGGTCTTTGCCCCGGTGACCGAGACGAGGCCAGCAAGTTCATCGGCCGAGAGGAACTTGGCGACCGGGGAATCGAGCTCGCCGCCATCTTTCACGCGCATCCACACCAGACCCTTGGCACCCCAACGTTTGGCCTTGTCGGTGAGCTCATCAAGCTTCGAACGGGTGAACTCGGCTCCCCCTTCGACGACAAGTCCCTTTACGCAATCGGCCTTGAACGCGTTGAATTCGGTCGAACTGAAATTGGGCGTGAGCTCGATCAGCTCCATCCCGAAACGAATGTCGGGCTTATCGGAACCGAATCGTTCCTGCGCCTCGTGCCAGGTCATACGTGGGACATCGCCCATTTTCTGACCCGTGACTTCCTCGACGGCAGAGGAAACTGCGACCGAGATGAACGCCAACACTTCTTCCTGAGAAACAAAGCTGGCTTCAGCGTCGAGTTGCATGAATTCGAATTGGCGATCGGCACGGAGGTCCTCGTCGCGGAGGCACCGGGCGATTTGGTAGTACCGATCGATCCCACCAACCATGCACAATTGCTTGAACAACTGGGGGCTCTGAGGAAGCGCGTAGAACGAGCCGGGCGACAATCGACTCGGCACGACAAAATCCCGAGCACCTTCTGGCGTCGATGCAATGAGCATTGGGGTTTCGATCTCGACGAAACCCTGATCGTCCATCGCCCGACGAAGCGCACGGTTGACTTTGGCGCGAATTCGCAGATTGCGCTGCATGCGCTCGGTACGAAGGTCAACGTAACGATGAGCGAGACGCACCATTTCGTCGACCTCAACACGATCGTTCAACTGGAACGGAGGTGGTTCCGCGATGTTGAGAATCTCGACGTGACAATCGCCGACCTCGATTTCACCAGTCGGCATGTTGTCGTTGGTTGTGCCATCAGGACGCTGACGAACTGTGCCGGTGATTCGGACCACATATTCAGAACGGAGATCGGCAGCACCATCGACGACGCACTGGACGAGACCAGTGTGATCCCGTAGATCGATGAACGCGAGATGCTCACCGTGCTCTCGACGTCGGGCGACCCAGCCACAAACGGCAACTTCCCGACCGATATCGGAGGTTCGCAAGGTTCCGCAGTGGTCGGTGCGCATGGAGACAGAGTCAGTCACGGGTAGTCCTTCAGTTTCAGGAGAGTCGAGCGGCGATGGCAGCAACCGCAGTCGAACGATCAATGGCTTGCTGTCCGCTATCGCTGCGGAGGTCTCGAACAGTCACGGTCTCGGTGGCGACTTCGTTCTCGCCGATGATGCACACCAAAGCTGCACCAGACCTGTCGGCTGACTTCATCTGCGATTTCATTGAACGTCCGTCGAATGCTCGATCGGCACTGATGCCGGCACGTCGGAGTTCTACGGTGAAGTCGCGAGCGGAGGCACCTCCAACGGTGTCGATGACGAAGACGTCAAGACCAACCACTGGTGCAGGAAATACACCTTCGGCGTCGCAGGTCAAAAGTACGCGTTCAATGCCGGAACCGAATCCGATACCCGGGGTCGATGGTCCACCAAGTGATTCGATAAGGCCGTCATACCGACCACCCCCGCCGATGGTGGATTGCGCGGCATCGAGGGCATCACTTACAAACTCGAAAGTGGTGTGCGTGTAGTAGTCGAGGCCGCGAACCAGTCGGGGCTCAACCCGAAAGTCGACACCGAGCGATGTAAGTCCGGATTTCACGCGTTCGAATCTCTCGGCAGCTTCGGGCGAGAGACGGTCGGTGATTCGGGGGGCCTCCGAAATCGCTTCGATCGTCACGGGGCGTTTTGAGTCGAGAACACGCATCGGGTGATCTGCGACCTTTTCGGCGTCCTTGGGGTCAAGGAGATCGATGCGTTCGCTTAACCACTGTCGAACATCGTCGATATAGCGACGACGATCATCGGCCGTTCCCATGGAATTGATGAGCAGCGTCACTTGCTCGAGGCCCAACGCTCGATAGAAGTCATGAAGCAAGGCAATGACCTCGACATCGAGATCGGGGTCATCCGAGCCGATGGCTTCTGCTCCGAGCTGGTGGTGCTGACGGAATCGGCCTGCCTGCGGCCGTTCGTAACGGAACGAGGGCGCGGCGTACCAGACCTTCCATGGTTTCGCTTCGCCCTGAGCATGCTGGATCCATGCCCGCGCGATCGATGCGGTGCCCTCGGGACGCAGGGCGATATGGCGTTCGCCCTTATCAAGAAAGTCATACATCTCTTTACGGACAAGATCGGTTCCCTCTCCAACCCTTGAGAAAACACCGATTTCCTCGAACATTGGGCTCTGAACCAACCCGTAACCGGCACGTCCAACGTGATCGGCAAACATGGCGATCACTGCCTGCCAGCGGTCGGATTCGGGCGGCAAGACGTCGCGGGTTCCGGTCGGCGCCTTGAAAGGCTCAATTCGAGTGGTCGTCGGCTCAGACACGACCAATGATCCTACCGGCGCCCTTCGGTCGCCCACGAACCCTTTGTCCAATGAATCACCATTGAGTTGGTAAACGCACGCCAGAACGCCCCGCTGGTAGGCGACGACGACTGCCTCGCTTCACGCACAGAGATGACGAGATCACGAGTTGATCAGGAGGAATGACCATCTTCGCCATCGGAGTCTCCCTTTCCAGGCAGCACTCGATAGGCGTCGTAGATCCCGTCGATCTTCTTGATCGACCACAGCAGAGGACTCAGCTGCGAGACATCCCCAAGTTCGAAATCGAAGCGCATCGACGAGATTCGATCTGATCCCGTGACTGTGTTGCACGAGACAATGTTCACGTGATGATCGGCGAGAGCTGCCGACACATCGCGAAGGAGTCGGGAACGATCAAGACCCTTCACTTCAATCGAAGCGATGAAGACCGCTGAGATGTCAGTGTCCCACTCGACATCGATAAGACGATCGGCCTGGCCCCCAGAGAGCGACAGGGCGTTAGCGCAATCCGAGCGATGCACCGAAACGCCGCGTCCTCGAGTGACGAAACCCATGATCTCGTCGCCGGGCACCGGGGTGCAGCAGCGCGAAAGTCGAACCATCACATCGTCGAGTCCCTCGACGTGCACTCCCGAGGGGCTGCCACCGACACGGGCCGAGCGGCGCGGCGCCCTGACCGTTGTGGGGATCTGCTCCTCGCGCCCCGGCTCAACCGATTCGAGCCTGCGCCGAATGCGTTCGGCCACCGACTGCGAGGACTGGTGATTACCGCCGATGGCGGCGTAGAGAGAGTCGAGATCGGCGTAGTTCAGCTCGGTTGCGATCTCATCAAGCACTTTTGATTGACGAATCTTCTGAACCGGGAGTCCCTCGCGTCGAAGGGCTTTGGTGAGATCGTCGCTGCCGTTCCCGATGGCATCTTCGCGACGCTCACGCGAGTGCCACGCCTTGATCTTGTTTGAGGCCTTGTGAGAGACGACGAATCGCAACCAGTCCTGCGATGGGCCACTGCTTTCAACCTTTGATGTGAAGATCTCGACCGAATCACCCGACTGAAGTTCGGTGTCGAGCGCCACTAAGCGTCCGTTGACACGAGAGCCGATGCACGAGTGGCCAATCTCGGTGTGGATCGCGTACGCGAAGTCGACAGTCGTTGCGCCTTTCGGCAGCGTGACGACCTTTCCCTTCGGCGTGAACACGAACACCTCATCTTGTTCAAGGTCGATCTTTAGATTGGCCATGAACTCAGACGGGTCAGAGGTTTCGGTCTGCCAATCAACAATCCGATTCAGCCATGCAAGATCAGCGGAACTCTCGTTGTTGTCCTTGTAATTCCAATGGGCGGCAACACCGAATTCGGCTCGGCGATGCATCTCAAGTGTCCGGATCTGAACTTCAAGGGTCTTACCCCCCGGACCAACCACCGTGGTGTGCAGCGACTGGTACAAGTTGAACTTGGGCATCGCTACGTAGTCCTTGAAGCGTCCCTGCACCGGTCGCCATGTGGCATGGATGGAACCCAGCGCCGCGTAACAGTCCTTGACCGTTCCAACGATGACGCGAATTGCGATGAGGTCGAAGATGTCGTCGAAGTCGCGTCCTTTCACCACCATTTTCTCGTAGATGCTCCAGAGATGCTTCGGGCGACCGGTGACCTCGGCAGTGATGTGAAGTTCGCTTAGGCGCCCGCGCACATCTTCAAGAACGTTCGTGAGGTAGACATCGCGCTCTGGTGCGCGCGTAGCAACCATGTGATCGATTTCGGCATAACGCTTCGGATGCAATGACGCGAAGCAGAGGTCCTCAAGTTGCTGCTTGAGCTCCTGCATTCCGAGTCGATGAGCGAGCGGAGCATAAATATCAAGAGTCTCTTGAGCGGTTCGATGCTGCTTCCACGCCGGCATTGCCGCAATCGTTCGCATGTTGTGGAGACGATCGGCCAACTTAATGATGAGAACCCGCAGATCCTTGGCCATCGCCACCAGCATTTTGCGAACGGTGGCTGCCTGCTGCGCTTCTTTGGTATCGAACTTGATGCGATCGAGCTTCGTGACGCCATCGACGATACGGGCGACATCTTCCCCGAAGTCCCTTTCGACATCGATAAGGGTGGCGCCAGTGTCTTCAACGGCATCGTGAAGCAATGCCGCCGCGATGGTCACATCGTCGAGGCCTAGTTCGGCACAGATCTTGGCGACGGCCACGGGATGGGTCACATAGGGCTCACCGGACTTGCGGGATTGCCCTTTGTGAGCGGATGCCGCCAGGTCGTAGGCACGGGTAATGAGCGCGGCAGAGGAGCGAGGATGATGAGAATGGAAAATCTCGACGAGCGGGGCGACCTCTTCGGATGGTGGAGCGACATGTCGTCGCCACGGCAGCACACGATCGACGGTCGCCAAGGTTCAGCCCCTCGTCCGCACGCGACCGGGGGGATACACCCTTGTCGAGACTCGGAGCGAACCGTTCATAACCCCACGGTACAGGCGACGAGCACTGTCACCGCCCCATTGTCAGCGCTTGCGCTGATTCTTCCGTGGGCGCGGTGGAATAACACCGGAAGGCACCACCGTCGGCGTGGCATCAGTTGGCGAACCCGAAACGCTCTTGTTTGCAGCGACGTCGATCGCCGGTGAACCCGAGGTTGCTCCGACGAGATCAACACGAGCCGAGGCATGACGAACATCGACACCCTGCGCTGCGAGGCGTTCGCGGATGACCTTGAACTTGGTCTGATGTTCCTTGAGCCATACCAAGATCGGCGCAGCGACGAAGATCGAGGAATAGGCGCCAGCAATGAGACCGACGGTGAGCGCAATTGAGAACTCCTCGAGGGTGACCGCACCCATGATCCCAGCGCCGACCACCAGGAGAGCAACGACCGGAAGAAGTGACACCACGGTCGTGTTGATCGAACGCAGAAGTACCTGATTCATCGAAAGTGAGGTCATCTGCCCGTAGGTGAGGCGACCCGACTGGCCCACGAGACGCTCGTTTTCTCTGATCTTGTCGTCGACCACGATCGTGTCGTAAATCGAATAGCCAAGAATGGTCAAGAACGCGATCACGGTTCCCGGAGTGACTTCAAACTGGAAGACCGAATAGGCGCCCACGCTGATGAGAACGTCGTGGAACACCGCTACGAGTGCAGCCACTGCCATTCGCCATTCAAGACGCAGGGAGAGATAGATCAGGATCGCGATGAAGAAGAAGACGAGTGCACGAATCGCCGAACGGGTGACATCGCCACCCCATGATGCACCCACTGTTGAGAAACTGATGTTGGCGGGATCGGTCTGAGCGAGTTCAGCCAATGCCTTCGTGACTCGAGCGGTCTGTTCGATCGTGCTTTCCGGACCCTGCACTCGAATGATGTCTGTGCCGACGATTTGGATTTTGGCTGAACCTTCACCCACCGCGTCGAGTGCGGCCCTGGTTTCGTCCACCGAAACCCCCGGTGCACTCACCTCCCACGACACACCACCCTTGAAATCGATACCGAGGTTCAATCCGCGAATGAAGAGTGATCCGATGCTGACGACGATGAGGAATGCTGAAACGGCGAGACCGATTTTCCACCATTTGAGGAAATCGATATTTGTCTCGCCCCTATTGAGACGTCCAAGCCCGCTCATTGCGACACCTCCGCGTTTGGGCGAGTGGAGGACTTGGCCGACGACCGGTCCTGTGATTTCTCTGCTGGCAGACCCAAGAGGTACGGACGAGAGAGCAATGCTTTCGAACGGGTTGCCAATTTCACAACGGGGCGCATGTACGCCCACGAGGTGAGGAGATCGAGGGCCGTTGAGAGCCCGAGATAGAAGGCGAAACCTCGGACGGGGCCAACCGTGAGCCACCAGAGCAGTGCTGCACCGATAAGCGAGGCAACGTCGGCCTTCACGATCGTCGAGAATGCCGACACGAATGATTTGTCGGTAGAGCTTCGAATGGAACGACCGTGATTGATGTCTTCCTTCAAATGCTCGTAATAGACGACATTCGAGTCGAGAGACACACCGATCGAGACGATGATGCCAGTGATGCCGGCAAGGGTAAGGGCCAGCCCATTATTCGCTCCGAGCCAGGAAATGATCGACCAAAGCAGTGCGCCCTCGATCCCGAGTTTCAGGATGGCGAAGAGGCCGAGCACTCGGTAGAACGCCATCATGTAGATCGCAACAGCAATGAGGCCGACAAGACCAGCAATCAGGCCGGCATGCAACGCATCGCGACCGAGAGTTGCCGAGACGACCTGCGCCTGTTGCTGTTCGAATTCAACGGGGAGAGCGCCGTACTTGAGAGCAGTAGCAAGATCTTTTGCCGTGCGCTCGGTAAATGAACCCGAAATTTCAATCTGATCGGCTTTGAAGCTCTGACTGTTGATGCTCGGAGCGGAAAGGACACGTCCATCGAGGACAATCGCAAGCTGACCGGTCGGACAGGCTGCGGCTTTGGTGAAGCACTGGCCGGCGACGGCATTGAAGCCGCCGATACCGTCTTCGCCACTCTTAAAGGTCGGGGCCACAATCCACTGGCCCTTATCGCTGAGGTTCGCCCGCGCGGTTTCAAGAGCACTACCGGTAAGCGAGACCGGTCCGACTGCAAAAGAACCGATGAGTTGACCGTTTGCGCATTGCGGGAGCACTGCTTGACCGGTCGGGTTGATCTGATCAGCAGAAAGGCCACTCGTACAGACGTCGAGAGGCAGTCCCCCGACAGTCTTCGACGTATCGATCGTCGTCGTTGTGGTTGGTGTTTCTGGAGCAATGGTCGTTGTCGATGCCGCTGGATCGCCCGTCGTGGTCGTCGTGGCTTGTTGCGGATCAATCGGGACATTGGCCAGAACGGGACGGAACTGAAGTTCAGCGGTCTGGCCGACCAACTCGAGAGCGCGTTCCTTGTCCTTCACTCCTGGGATCTGAATGAGGATATTGCTGCCCTGACGGGTGATTTCTGGCTCGGCCACACCGATTGCATCGATGCGCTGACGAATGATTCCGATCGCTTGATCGATCGTGTCGTTATCGACTTGCTGAACCGGCTTCAGCACCACCGAGACGCCACCTTGGAGATCAAGACCCAGAAGCGGCTTATTGCCAGCAACAAGCGTGTAGATCAATGCCGACGCTGCGACGACAAGAACGATGAGAAGTGCCCCGAACCCGCGGAATCGTCTCACGCTTCGGTGCCTTCGTCGTCGGCGTGAGCATTTGAAGAACTGTCAGCAGAAGAAACTGCGTCGGCACCGGTTTCAACCACTCTTGACGCGATTGCCCGCCGAGCAACCTTCAGTTCGACTCCAGGTGCTACCTGCAGCACCACCGTGACGTCGTCGATTCGAACGAGGGTGCCGTAGATACCAGAACCCGTCATGACCTCGTCGCCCGTCGAGAGCGACTCGACGAAGGCGTTGTGGCGCTTGACCTCGCGCTGCTTGGGCAGGATCAGCACGACCCAAGCGATGACAAACAGAACAATGATGATGATGAAGGACATGGCGTTGGGGAGACTCGATCTCGTGGGTCCAAAGCGGAAACCGTGACACGTTAGCCCCCCTTACCGAGACCCCTTCATTCGCCTCGATTCCTGGCTAGTCCCAAACCGATGCGACAGCCGACCGGAACTGCCCATAGGTCCCCGCCGCAATTGCGGACTGTGCCGCTTCCATCAGTCGCAGGAGCCAGTGGACATTGTGAATCGTGGTCAATCGGGCTGCGGTGGGCTCATTCACCATCATCAAGTGCCGCAGATACGCCCGGGACCATCGGGCACAGGCCTCACAGGAGCATCCGGGTTCGAGTGGTTCCGGGTCGTCAGCGAACCGTGCATTCCGGAGGTTCATTCTTCCGGAAGTGGTGAGGATGGTTCCATGCCGGGCGAGTCGCGTGGGCAACACGCAGTCGAACATGTCGACACCCAGAGCAACGGCTTCGACGATGCTGACGGGATCGCCTACGCCCATGAGATAGCGGGGCCGGTCGACAGGCAGCACCTCGGTCACCGCTGCGAGCGCTGGAAGCATTTCGGCGCGGGTCTCCCCCACCGATAATCCCCCGATGCCGTATCCGTCGAACCCAATTTCAAGGGTTCGACGAGCGCTTTCGGATCGCATTGCGACGTTGATCCCACCTTGAACGATGCCGAACTGCGCCTGTTGTGAACCCTGGTCGCGGGCCGGTCGATGCGCGGCCTTGGCTCGGCCGGCCCAAAGCACCGAACGCTCGAGCGCCGCCCGAACAACTGCGTCGGTGGAGGGAAGCGGCGGACAAACGTCAAGCACCATCTGGATGTCGCTCCCCAGTTTCTGCTGCACCTCAACGCTGCCCTCAGGGCTGAGATGGTGATAACTGCCGTCGTAGGTCGACTTGAAGGTGGCTCCCTCGTCGGTGACTTTGGGTTCAAGAGAGAAAATCTGAAAGCCACCGGAATCGGTGAGAACGTGACCATGCCAATCAGCGAATCCGTGGAGTCCACCAAATCGATCGATCAGATCGGCGCCGGGCTTCAGCATGAGGTGATAGGTGTTGCCGAGGATGACCTCAGCCCCGAGTCGTTCGAGGTCGGTAGAGGTCAATGTGCGAACCGCCGCACGCGTACCCACGGGCATGAAACACGGGGTACGGAACGAACCACGCGCCGTCTGAACGACACCCGTTCGAGCGTCACCATCGGTGGCGAGGATCTGCAGACGCAGGACAGATTCGGATTCTTCGCGACTCAACGTTGCTCCAATGATTCAGGAATCCGGCGGGGAGACCGGCACGCTCAGCCACCATGTCACCACAACCGACCTCCGCAGACGGTTATCGTCGTTCCCATGTCAGACATCTCCCACAACACGTACTTCGACGGGGGCGTCCAAAGCCTCGGTTTCGAAAGTGCTTCAGGTCGTGCCACCGTCGGTGTCATTGCTCCCGGCACCTACGACTTCAACACCGATGCACCCGAGCGGATGACTGTCGTGTCGGGGATTCTTGAAGCGATCGTTGATGGAGAGAGCGACTGGGAGACCTATCCGAAAGGATCGGGTTTCGAGGTTCCGGCATCGAGCCATTTTCAGGTTCGCAGCGAAACCCCCTCTGCCTATCTCTGTGAGTTCCTCTAAACCGACGCAAAGGTCGGGTTCTCGTGATCAAGAACTCGTCCGCATGGCACCCTGCACTTCCGACGCGTCAACAACATCGCGTCACCGACGCGTCAACAACATCGCGTCACCGAATGACAAGAAGCGATAGCCGTCGCGCAATGCGTCGGAATAGAGCTCTCGCCACCGGGAACCGATAAACGCGTCGATCATCACGATTAATGATGATTTCGGTAAGTGGAAGTTCGTCATCAGACGATCGACCAACGCGAACTCGAAATCACCATGAATAAACAGTTCGGTACGACCCTCGGTAACCCCGAGGGCCACAGCGCTCTCGAGAGCACGGACTGCCGTCGTGCCAACCGCAACCACTCGGCCCCCTTTAGCCTTCGTTCGGCGACACGCGTCGAGCGTCTCTTGCGGCACTCTGAAGACTTCGCCGTGCATGAGGTGATCTTCGATCCGATCGGTCGCGATGGGACGGAAGGTCCCGAGACCGACCACCAGCTCCACATCGGCTCGTCCGATGCCGCGATCGGCACAACGCTGAAGCACGTCGGCGGTGAGGTGGAGTCCCGCCGTGGGTGCTGCGGCCGAAGCAGGACGTTCCGAAAAGACCGTTTGGTACCGCTCCTGTTCCTCAAGTGCTTCGGTGATGTAGGGCGGCAGTGGCATTCGTCCGAAGTGCTCGAGGACATCGAGTAAGAGTCCATCCACATCGATCTCGACTTCGCGGCGACCATCGCCAAGGTCTGCGCCAACAGTGACCTCGAGACCAGAGCCTTCGCGTGGTCGGACGATTGTCCCGGGAGGCAGTTTCCGTCCCGGACGCACAAGCGCCTCCCAACGAGAGCGTCCACTGTCGGAGAGCACACCACCGTCACGTCGTTCAAGAAGGAGAACTTCAACAGCAGCGCCCGTTTCCTTGAACAGCGCCAGTCGTGCCGGCAGAACTCGGGTGGTATTGAGTACGAGCAGGTCACCCGGTTCAAGAAGGTCGGGAAGCTCCCGAACGATTCGATTCTCGGGTGCACTACCGGCGCCCCGATCGACCAAGAGCCGCGCTGCATCTCGCTCTTCGAGTGGATGCTGGGCGATCGCCGCTTCGGGCAACTCGTAGTCGAACGCGGAGGTTTCCATGGCGCTGTGAGGCTAGAGCCTCGCCTTGGGCGCGCCGGCTACGACTCGAACAGTGTTCGGGAGGGATCAGCGGTGAGCGGCGCGCTCGCCGGAGCAATCATTCCCAGATGCGCCCATGCCGCAGGTGTCGCAACCCGTCCACGCGGGGTACGCATGAGCAGACCCTGCTGGATGAGGAACGGTTCGTAGACGTCCTCGACCGTTTCCTCGGCCTCGCCCACGCTGATCGCCAAGGTCCCGAGACCGACAGGACCGCCGCCGAACTTTTGGCACAGATTGGACAGGACGGCGCGGTCGACTTTGTCGAGACCCAGATCGTCGACGCCAAACACCGCAAGGCCTTCGTGCGCGGTCGCTTCGTCGATGCGGCCGTCGCTGCGTACTTCGGCGAAGTCACGAACGCGACGGAGCAGCCGGTTCGCAATTCGGGGCGTACCGCGCGCACGGCGCGCGATCTCGGAAGCTCCACCGTCATCGATCCCGATTCCGAGAATGCCGGCCGCACGCGAGACGATCGATTGCAATTCGTCGGCGTCGTAGTAGTCGAGTCGAGCGACGAGACCGAATCGGTCTCGCAGCGGACCGGTAATGAGGCCGGTGCGCGTGGTGGCACCTACAAGGGTGAATCGAGGGAGGTCGAGGCGAATCGAACGAGCGGCCGGACCTTTGCCCAACACGATGTCGAGTTGGAAGTCCTCCATCGCCGGATACAGCACTTCTTCCACGTTGCGACTGAGCCGGTGGATTTCGTCGATGAACAGCACATCGCCCTCACCAAGACGCGTGAGGATCGCCGCGAGATCACCAGCGCGATCGAGGGCGGGGCCAGAGGTGACGTGAAGACCGACCTGAAGTTCCGCCGCAACGATGCCCGCCAAGGTGGTCTTTCCGAGACCAGGAGGACCGGCGAACAAAAGGTGATCGACCGCCTGCTCACGACGACGGGCGGCTTCGAGGATGATCCCGAGATGCTCTTTCAGTTCGCGCTGCCCGACGAAGTCATCGAGATGGCGCGGCCGAAGCCCACCCTCCTCTCCGATGACATCAGCACCATTTGCGCGATCGTCGAGATCAGGTTCGACATCTTCAGGTGTCGGTTCAGGCGAAAGAAGTTCGTCGCGCATCAGGCCGCCAATCGTTGCAGGGCGAGGCGAAGGAGTTCAGCTGTGTCGGTGAGGTCGGGAAGTTCCTTCACCGCAACCGCGACTTCGTCAGGCCCGTAGCCCAATTCGGCGAGCGCAGTACGAACATCGGCGACTGAAGACGAGCCTGAAGTCCGTCCGTCGACCGTCACCGGACCGGCACCAAGATCAAGTCCGGGGATATCGAGTTTCGACTTCAATTCGATGAGGAGACGCGCCGCGGTCTTCTTCCCGACGCCCGGAACGAGACACAGCGAATCGATGTCGTCATCGGCAAGCACCCGCACGAGTGATGCGGGTGGGTGCACGCTCATGATCCCGAGCGCCAACGCCGGACCAACCCCGTGGGCCGACAAGAGGGCCTCGAACACCATTCGCTGGTCCGATGACGGGAACCCGTAGAGGGTTTCGGCATCCTCACGACGGTGATGGTGCGTATGCAGGAATACTTCCGAACCGGTGTCGCCAAGTGATGCCGCCGTGGACGGAGCGACAATGACTCGGTAACCGATACCAGACACCTCGACAAGGACCTCGCCCGATGGCAATCGCTCGAGCAGTGTTCCGCGCACTGAGCCGATCATGAGGAACTCGCATTCGAAACGGCGCGTTGGGCCGCAGCGCGCATCGGCGCCATGGCGACATGACACAGTGCGAGTGCAGCAGCATCGGCGGCGTCAAACGGATGAGGCGGTTCCGGGAGACCGAGCAGTGTCTGCACCATCTGTTGCATTTGGATCTTGTCGGCATTACCCCAGCCGGCCACGGCCGACTTGACCTCGTTCGGGGAGTACTGCACGACCTCGCAACCCGCAGACACCGCCTCGACCATGGCAATGCCGCTGGCTTGGCCGACCGACATCGCGGTGCGCACATTGACTTGGAACAGCACGCGCTCAACAGCCATAGCGGTGACCGGGAACTCGGTAAGGAGCGCGCGCACTTCGGACTGGAGTTCGGCGAGACGATGGTGGACCTCGTCGGCGGGCGAGGTGCGTATGACCCCGAGGGCCACTGCCCGCGGTGGACCACCTTCGGCCACGTTGAGCACGCAATACCCGCATCGGGTCAGGCCCGGGTCGATACCCACTACGAACATGCGTACGAATCTAACCGGTCAGGCCCCGCAATCGATGCACCCGGAAAATGTGAGAACCCCGGCTCGATGCCGGGGTTCTCACAACTGCCTTAACAGATGAGGCACGACCGAGAGGTCGGCCGTCTGCGAGGGCGGGTAGCGCTCAGAGGAGGGCATCCAGGCGCAGCGAAGCGAGCATGGATGTGCCTCTCGGTGACAGGACCCGCCTTCGAAGACGGCCTCAGATCACTTCGGGCCGAGGCGAGCTCCACCGTCGACGCGAATCGTCTGGGCGTTCATGTAGGAGTTCGTGACAAGCTCGAGCACCATGGCGGCGAGCTCGCTGGAGTAACCCAGACGCTTCGGGAAGAGCACGTCCTTCGAAAGGTTCGCCTTGAACGCTTCGCTGCCTTCGCCTTCGCCGTAGATCGGCGTGTCGATGAGACCAGGAGCAACGGTATTCACACGGATACCAACGACCGCGAGGTCGCGGGCGATCGGGAGGGTCATGCCAACGACGGCACCCTTTGACGCCGAGTAAGCGGCCTGGCCGATCTGACCGTCGAACGCGGCAACCGATGCCATGTTCACAATCGCACCGCGCTCGCCATCAGCCGAGACAGGTTCGGTACGGCTGATCGCGGTGGCGACCAGGCGGATGCAATCGAAAGTGCCCGTGAGATTGATGTCGATGACCTTGCGCCAATAATCGAGATTGAAGGCCGAGTCGTACGAGCCGTCCTTGCCAATCGTGCGGCTGGCCGCGCCGATACCGGCCGAGTTCACCAGAGCACGGATCGGACCCATTTCTTCGGCCATTGCGATAGCGGCCTTGATGTCGTCTGAGTTGCACACGTCGACATGGGCAAACGCACCACCGATTTCGGTAGCAAGTGCATTGCCCTTGTCGTCGTTCAAGTCGGCGATGACAACCTTTGCGCCGCCCGCAGCAAGGAGCCGAGAACATGCTTCACCGATACCTGAGGCGCCACCGGTGACGATTGCTGAGATTCCATTGATTTCCATGGCGGCAGAGGATACGAGGGAGGAACCGACTTCACCGCATTCGGACCCCACTATTGGAGTGCGTCACCTCAGAAGCAGCGAACCCCGAGTCGAACCGACCACACCGCCCGACCGACGGTGCACCCAGCATCACGGATGATCGTTGTGCTCCTTCCCCTGCTCCAAGGGTAGGCAACTGCACCCATGGCGATCACCCCCAGGTCCCTCAGTGTGGTCAGCGGGCCTGAGGGTTTTCTTAGGACACGTTCATGGTGGCGAACGTAAAGGCGGACTTCGGACCTCCCATCTCGGAGGCCCTTGGTGAATCTCACCCTGAGGCTCTTGGGAAAGCCGGACCAATAGAGCGCCTCTTCGGCGAGGAACGGTTCGATATCGAACCGAGAGCGTGCTCTGAACGAGAAGTCCGGGTCCTCACCGCCGGTGTCGAAGTGCGGATCGAAGCCTCCTAGAGACTCGAACAGCTCGGCGGTACACCCCATCCCGGCAGCCGTGACGAAATCGACCCCGCGAATTGAGGGGAGCCGAGGTGCGTCATCGTTCGGGTCGATGGCATGACGCTTCGAGACGTCGGTGACGTAGAACTTCCGGCTGGCGACTAACCGATGTGCACCGAGCGCGCGCGTCATCGCCGACAGCCAACCCTGATCGACAGCCCCGTCGGCGTCGCAGAAGACGAGGAGGGGGGCGCGGCTGTGCCGGGCACCGGCGTTGCGCGGTGTTGCGTAGCCCCGAGGAGAGGAAACGACGATCACCTCCCGCCGAATCAGGTTCGAAGGGGGGTTGGCATCGAGCAACTCCCGGGCGAGTCGCGCTGTGCCGTCGTTCGAGCCGTTGTCGACGGCGATGATCTCCCAAGGCCCGATGAAGTCCTGGCCCATCAGGCTCACCAGCAACTTGGCCAAGTGATGCTTGGCATTCAGCATCGGGATCACGACGGAAACTGCCGGCCTCACGCCACGGTTCTACCACTTAGGGCACTAGTCGTAACTACTACTCTCTAATCGTCTTTTTGATCATCCGCCCCAAGGGAGAGAGGACCGGTGATGAACGAATCTCCGTTGTCCACGCCCATGCCCATGTCCACGCCCATGCCCATGCCCATGCCCATGCCCATGCCCATGCCCATGCCCATGCCCATGCATAACGCAGGCGCCGACCTCGCAGATGCCGGCGCAGTCGTCGTAGGTAACTGCTTCAACAGCGCCGACATCGAGACCGCCAGACGTACCGTGCTCGACAATGTCGGCCTGATGAGGAGAACCCGCCGGAATCCTTCGTCACGGCACCTCGCCGGTTTCCATCAGTACCCGAAGTTGGAGCCGCTACACCAGATGATCACGGGCAACGACCTTGTCCGCGAAACCATGTCCACTCTGCTCGGACCAGACTTCCGGACGATCGGACTGAGCGACATCACTGTCAATCGTTCGCAGCAATGGCACAAGGATCTTCTTCGTGGTCGGTTCAGTCATCACCTCGATCCCGAAGGAAACTGTGCGAACCACAACGGAAAAGTCCTGAAGGTACTCATGTACCTCCAGAGATCCTCATCGCTTCAGTTCGTGCCGGGGTCCCATCTCCGCGATGTCCCACTGGACAGTGACGACTCCGCGATCCCGGATCCGGGAGATTCGGTGCTCCGACTCCCGGTCGGTCTCGGCGACGCGGTCGTGATCGATGTGTGCACCACTCATCGCGGATCGAGTGATGAGGAACTGGAGATGATGGATCCTGGCGATGAGCCTCGAATTCTGATCTCGACGGTCTTCGCTCGGGCGAACTGCGAGTTCGCCGATCGAATGGAGGTCGGGAACGCGGCCCGCCTTCTGGACTGGCAAAGACGCGAATGGGGAGTTCCCGATGAGAATTCAGACGATCGTCTGCGCGCCGCACCTTGACGAGTGCGCGGTCGACTTCATGGGATTTCCCCCTCGTCACCAAAAGGCCTGACGCCCGGGTTCGCCCCGACTCGGGCAGAGGCTCAGATCAGTTCTCGGGTCAGAACAGCGAGAGCTGATCGTCGTCGGGGTAGGCCCGAGAGTCATCGACGATTCCCTGCGCTGACTCCCCCGTTCCGAAGGTATCGGGAGGGCCAAGATCGGTTGGCGGCTTTGATCCCGCGGCGGTCCGCTGGGTGTTCGCTGCAGCGACGGCAAGACGATCGACAAGATCATTCATGGGATCGCCGGCGTGACCTTTCACCCAGCGGAATGTGACATCGCTGCGGCTCAACACTAGATCGATGAAGGGCTCCCATAAGTCGCGATTGGCCACCGGTTTGCGTTGAGAGTTTTTCCATCCCCTGCGGCGCCAGCCGTCATGCCATCGGTCGCGGAAACAATGCACGACATAGGTGGAGTCACTCACGATTTCCAAAGGACCGGAATGGGATTTCACCGCTTCGAACGCGGCCATGATCTCCATCCGTTGGTTCGTCGATTGCGCTTCACCACCGCTGGCGTAGCCACCACCGACGACTGCCCACGCCCAACCACCGGGTCCGGGGTTCCCACTGCATGCACCATCGGTGTACACCACTGTTGTCACCTCATCAGCGTCCCACAGGTCTTATCGATATACCGACATGCACTCCTCATGGAATTTCCAAAGCCTCCCTGTCGGCAACGGCTGAAGTGTGGGCATCATGGAGACCGACATCTCCCGAAAGGCACCTCGTGGACCTCGATCAGTTCGTCAATCAGCTTCCTGATACCGACCCCGGCGAAACCGTTGAATGGCTCGATTCACTTGATGCAGTGGTGAACACCGCAGGCAAGACCCGCGCTCGCTACCTGGTGTCTCGACTTACTGAACGAGCAAGAGAACTCCAGATCGGCACCCCAGCGGAAGTCTCGACTCCGTACATCAACACCATCCCCGTCGAAGAACAGCCGTGGTTTCCGGGCGATGAAGAAATCGAAAAGCGCATCCGTCAGTACCTCCGCTGGAATGCGGCGATCGCTGTCGTTTATGCAAACAAAGAAGCGGAAGGGATCGGCGGTCACCTCTCCTCGTATGCCTCGTCAGCGATGTTGCTCGAGGTCGGGTTCAACCATTTCTTCCGCGGCCGTGAAGGAACACTTGTCGGTGATCACGTTTATCTCCAAGGGCATGCTTCTCCCGGCATCTACGCACGTGCGTACCTCGAAGGGCGCCTGAGTGAAGAAGAGATGGCCAAGTTCCGGCGCGAGATTGGTGGCGGCGGACTTTCGAGTTACCCCCATCCTTGGCTTATGCCCGAGTTCTGGGAGTTCCCCACCGTGTCGATGGGACTCGGTCCGCTCAACTCCATTTACCAGGCACGGTTCAGTAAGTACCTCTACAACCGACAGATCGACGACACGAGTGCAACCAAGGTGTGGTGCTTCCTTGGCGACGGTGAGACTGATGAGCCCGAGACACTGGGGTCGATCTCACTCGCCGCCCGAGAACAGCTCGACAACCTCATCTGGGTGGTGAACTGCAATCTGCAGCGACTCGATGGCCCTGTGCGCGGCAACGGCAAGATCATCCAGGAACTCGAATCGGTCTTCCGTGGAGCGGGTTGGAACGTCATCAAGGTTGTCTGGGGAGCGGGCTGGGACGAACTGCTAGCCAAGGATGTTGACGGCGTCTTGCTCGCAAAGATGAACTCCACACCCGATGGCGAATGGCAGCGATACGCCATCGAAAGCGGTTCCTACATTCGCGAGCATTTCTTCGGACCCGATCCTCGCTTGCGCAAGCTCGTCGAGCATCTCTCCGACGATCAACTCCGAGCCCTGCCCCGAGGCGGCCACGATTACAAGAAGGTCTACGCCGCCTATAAGGCTGCCGTCGAGACTCAGGGCGCGCCGACGGTGATCCTGGCGAAGACGGTCAAGGGCTGGGCACTTGGTTCCACCGTTGAGGGTCGCAATGCAACCCACTCGATCAAGAAGTTGAGTCATGACGAGATCATTGAATTTCGCGATCGCCTCCAACTCACCGATCAGATTCCGGAATCGGCGATGAGCGGAGACGTTCCGCCATTCTATCGCCCACCGGTCGATTCGCCCGAAGCGCTCTACCTTGCGCAACGACGAGCGGAACTGAACGGTGCGATCCCCCACCGCACACTCCAAATTCGTCGACCACTCTCGCTGCCCGATCCCGCCGTCTACGAGGAGTTCGCTCAGGGCTCGGGAACTCAGTCCGTGTCGACCACCATGGCCTTCACGCGACTCCTACGCGGTCTCTGTCGATCAGAGAATTTCGGACCGCGGGTTGTACCAATCATTCCCGATGAGGCCCGCACATTCGGCATGGAAGTCCTGTTCCGCGAACTCGGCATCTACGCATCGCAGGGTCAGCTCTACGAGCCGGTCGATCACGAACTTCTCATCTCCTATGTCGAATCAAAGAGTGGCCAGCTACTTGAAGAGGGCATCACCGAAGCCGGTTCACTTGCCAGTTTCACCGCCGCCGGCACGAGTTACGCCACGAGGGGCGTTCCCATGGTGCCGTTCTTCACGCTGTACTCAATGTTCGGATTCCAGCGAGTCGGCGATCTCATTTGGGCCGCGGCCGACGCACGAGCGAAGGGATTCATCATCGGAGCAACTGCCGGTCGGACGACACTTCTCGGCGAGGGGCTTCAACATCAAGACGGGCACAGTCTGGTACTCGCATCCACCGTCCCCACCTGCCAGATCTACGACTCCGCATTCGCCTACGAACTCGCTGCGGTCGTCAACAACGGGCTGCAGCAGATGTATGGCGGCCCCGAAGGCTCCGGCGAGAGCGTCTTCTATTACCTGACCGCGTATAACGAGAATCAGGTCATGCCGGTTCGCCCGAGCCATGTCACCGACAGCGACATCATGAGCGGACTGTATAAGTGGGCTGACGCTCCCGATGGTTGCGAGGCCAAAGCAACCATCGTCTTCTCGGGAACCATGAATCTTGCCGCGCGCGACGCCCAAACTGCGCTTGCTGCGCGCGGTATTGGCGCCGAACTCTGGAGTGCCACGTCCTACAAACGGCTGCGCGAGAACGCACTCAGTGTCGAACGGTGGAACCGCCTTCACCCGACCGAAACTCCCCGCGCAGCACAGGTCACCGAACAACTCGGTTCGGCCCCAGGGCCAATCGTCGCTGTCACCGATTTCATGAAGATGGTGCCCGATCAAGTCGCCCCGTTCGTGCCGAAACGTTTCATCTCGCTCGGCACCGACGGCTTCGGTCGTTCTGACACCCGGGCGGCACTACGCCGGTTCTTCGAAATCGACGCCGCTCACATCGAGGTTGCTGTGCTTGCCGCACTGGCGGCCGACGGAGTGATCGAACCGTCGGTCGTAGCAGCCGCTATCGCTGAGCACGGCATCGATCCCGATGCTCCGGAACCGTTACTGAGTTAATGACTAGCTCGCCCGTTCTGCTGCAGCAGCTGCACGTTGGCGGTCAAGCCACCCGAGCAATACGGCAATTGCGCGCGGATCGTGACGCAGTTGATGAGCTCCGCCTTCGATAATGCGCAAATCGGCGCTCCCGTGAGCGTCGGCAAGTACTCGCGCGTCGAAGACCGGAACCAAGTCATCCTCAGAGCCATGCATGATCAACACTGGTCGGGGTGCCACCGAACGAATCGCTGAAATGGCGCGCACGTCCCGGATCTCTTTTGCCCACGCGTCAAAGTTCGACGGAAACGACGGTGTGCGGATGATGCCGGTTTCGCGGGCATGTTGCAGCAGTAACCGCGGATGATTCGCCCAGTCATCAAAATCGGCCGGCGAGCCCATCGCCGCAACGCCTCGGATTTCCGGATCAAGTTCCGCCGCTGAAATCGAGAGCGATCCCCCAGTTCCGAACCCTGCCGCCCAAACACCACGGACACCTTCCACAGTGCGCAGAAATGCGGCGGCAGCGAGAAGATCATCGCGCCATCCATGAAGCGAAAAATTGCCCTCGGAATCGCCCGCGCCGCGGAAGTTGAAAACAAGCACCATCCAACCCATTTCGGTGGCGATGCGTTCGGCAAGTTCAGGGAAGGACCGAGCCGAAAGGGCGCCACCCTGATTCAGATTGGGAAACCCGTGACAGATCAGAAGACCAGGTACTGAGGTGCCCGTCGCGATCCGCGGTCTAGCTAAGTGTCCCGCAAGTTCAATGTCGCCTGACCGGAAGAGTTTCTCCACGGTCGTAATCGATCAGGCTTCAGCGTCAACAAGACCGCTGCCATTGCCCTTGTAGGGCTTGTAGCAACGATTGCGCGCTTCGTCGACCGTGTCCGGTCCGAAGCAAATGAACGTTTCGGCTTCCATCAATTCCTCGATGATGGACGGATCGTCGATGTTGTCGACGTCGTAGACGACCTGCGTGCGCTTGTCGCCAACCCAACGGTTGTGTTCAAACTTCGTCGGACGATGCATCGCCTCATCGTAGACGGGCCTCGGGCCACTACCGATCACTCTGCCAACGATCAGGGGACCGTGGGATCCTGGGGCATCTCCAATTCGGTACCAATCGCGCCAATCGCTTCAAGGTACGCACCGTTTCCTTCGATGACCTGCACGACCATCACATCGTCGACCTCGAGACCCGCATCGGATGCTTTCCCGATCACATAGGCCAGTGCATCATCCTCAGCGGCCACGAGTGGTCCACTCGCCACGTTGTGAACACCCTGCGCCCGAGCAACACCTCGTTCCTCCATGTAATCGAGATGCCACTGCAGTAACTGTGCGAGTTCGTCGTAACTCAATTGCGCAGTCACATCGTCAGGAAGACGATCGGCCACAAAATCCACGGCTTCCGCCCGGTCGTACACCGCCGGTCGAGGCTGTTGCGCGAGTTGACCCGCGAGTCGTCCAACAGCAACAAGGCCGATGAAAAGCACCGAGACTGCGGCGAGGACAATGAAGACGACGATCACGTTGGGCTCGTCGTTGTCGTCAGCGGATTAGATGCCGATGCGCTGAGCAAGAAGCTCACGGTGATAGGTGGGATCACCGAAGAGAAGCTCTGAGGACTTCGCACGCTTGAAGTACATGTGCGCCGGGTGTTCCCAGGTGAAGCCGATGCCACCGTGGATCTGAATGTTCTCGGCAGAAGCATGGAAGTACGCATCGGAGCAGTAGGCCTTGGCCAGCGACGCAACGGCGGGAAGTTCGTCGTTGAGTTCTGATGCACACCAGCCGGCGTAATACGCAGCGGACTTGGCCGACTCAACCTCGAGGAGCATGTCAGCACACTTGTGCTTGATGGCTTGGAACGAACCGATCGGGCGTCCGAACTGCACGCGGTCCTTGGCGTACTGCACCGCCATGTCAAGACACATCTGAGCGCCACCAACCTGCTCGGCAGCGAGGCCGACGGCAGCAAGGTCAAGAACGGTGGAAAGAACATCCCAGCCAGCACCGTCGGTGCCAATGAGTGTGCCTTCAACGTTGGCGAATTCGAGCTTGGCCTGCTTGCGGGTCTGGTCCATGGTGGCCAGCGCAGTGCGGGTGAGGCCAGCAGCATCGCCGTTGACCGAGAAGAGGCTCACGCCAGCAGCGGTACGGGCGGCAACGATGATCACGTTCGCGGTGTGACCGTCGATGACATAGGACTTGGTGCCGTTGATCTTCCACGAACCACCGTCGTTGGTGGCGGTTGCTTCGATACCGGATTCGTCCCAGCGACCGTTCGGCTCGGTGAAGGCAAGAGTGGCGATGGTTTCGCCCGACGCGATGCCCGGAAGGATTGCGGCCTTTGCGGCATCGTCACCGGACTGCATCACGGTATTGGCAGCGAGAACAACTGAGGAAAAGTACGGCGCACACAGAAGCGCACGGCCCATCTCTTCAAGAACAACGATGAGTTCGACGTAGCCGTAGCCCTGGCCACCGAACTCTTCGGGAATGGTGAGGCTTTGCAGACCAAGCTGTTCAGCCATCTGCGCCCACACGTCGGGGTCGTACCCGCGCTCGGTTTCCATTTGCTCACGAACATCGGCCTCTGAGGACTTGGCCTCGAGGAACTGACGAACGATGTTGCGAAGCTCTTCCTGCTCCTCAGAGAAGGCAAAGTTCATGGTGGTGGCCTCCGGTCGCGAACGGGGGTCGGTCCCCCGCCGGTTGACGTTCGCGGCAACTGCCGCAGGGGGTAGTTCTAGCCGACCCGGACCGGGCGCGGCACATCTTCGGGCCGATTCCTCGCCCCTCAGGGAACGAGGATCGCCTTGCCCGCCACTCGTCGCTCCTCGAGGTCGGTCAGCGCCTGTGCGGCGTCGGCCAGCGAGTAGCGCACGGGCTCAACCGGGTCGAGTCGTCCGGCGGCGATCTCAGCGAGCACCTCAGTGACCATCTGATCGTTTCGCTCAGCGTTTCGCAGCGCCCAGCCACCCCAGTCGACGCCGATGACCCGACGGTTGCGAAGAAGGATCTGATTGGCCGGAAGATTCGGAATGCCGGCGACGAAGCCGATCACGAGATAGGCCCCGTTATCGCCCAGCGCCCGGAGACAGGTCGTACCCAGATCTCCACCGATCGGGTCGTAGAGCACATCGACCGAGCCTCCTCCGAGTTCCTTGGCCCGCTCCTTCACATCTTCAGTTGTCGAGTCGATCACCGCTTCGGCTCCGCGAGACAAGGCCAACTCCCGCTTTTCCTCGGTCGACGCCGTCGCGATGACCCGAAGTCCGAGCGTTGATGCGATATCGACGGCTGCAAGTCCGACTCCGCTCCCAGCTCCGAGAACGAGAATGCTCTGGCCTGCCTCGACATGAGCCCGTTCGCGCAGCGCAAACCAACCCGTGAGATAACTCTGCGTGAACGTTGCGGCCTGACCATCGGTAATCGTGTCCGGTAGAAGCATCGTTCTCGGCGCGCCGACCACAACTTCATCGACGTAACCACCGAGACCGACATTCACGAACACTCGATCATCGATTGCGCGTTCGGTGACTTCGGAACCGATCTCGACGATTCGCCCGACAACTTCCATCCCGGGAACAAATGGAACCGGCGGCTTGATCTGGTACTTGCCCTGGACGAACAGTCCGTCGACGTAGTTCACGCCACATGCGGTGACATCAACCCGCACATCGCCGGGCCCAACCGGGGCACTCTCGCGCTCAATCAGACGAAGGTCAGTCACAGGACCGAAGTTCTCGCAAACGATTGCTTTCATGCGCGAACGGTACCCCTCAACAGCCAATCTCCTGCGAGAATATGAGTATGACGCTGCTCCTCGCCGAAACCGGTTACGAAGTCCATGCCGTTGTGGTTGGCCCCATGGACAACAATGTGTTTGTCATCCGATGCACCGAGACCGGTGATGGGGTGCTCATCGATGCCGCCAACGAACACGAGCGATTGCTCGAACTCTGTAGTTCGCTCGGCGTGCGACGCGTCATTGAAACTCACGGTCATTGGGATCACATCCAGGCCGTTCCCGCTGTTCGTGAGGCCGGATACGACGTTGCGGTGACCGCCGCAGATTCGGAAATGCTCCCTGCCTACGACAGCATCTTGGAAGACGACAACGTGATCGAAGTTGGTCGCTTGCGACTCAGGACGATCGCAACACCGGGCCACACACGCGGTTCGATGTGTTTTGCCCTCGAGGGAAGCCCACTGTTGTTCTCGGGCGACACCCTCTTCCCCGGCGGTCCTGGCAACACCTCATTTGAAGGCGGAGATTTCGCCACGATCATTGACTCACTTGATCAGCGACTTTTCACCTACTCGGCCGACACTCTCGTGCTCCCAGGCCACGGCAACTGGACCACGATCGGCACTGAACGACCACACCTTCAGGAATGGGTCGACCGGGGCTGGTGATCTGCCACCGGGGCGGTGACGAATTTCTCCTACGGCGGTAGTGCGAATCCACCTCAGGTCCTAGACTGCGTACATGTCCCCCCTGTTCAGCATTGAAGACCTCCACGTCTCCACCGCCGGCGAAAATCCGGTCGAGATCCTGCGGGGCGTCGACCTCGTGATCGGAGCCGGAGAGGTTCATGCGCTCATGGGCCCCAACGGATCGGGCAAGTCGACGCTTGCCTCGGCCTTGCTCGGCAGCCCCGAGTATCAGATCACCTCAGGTCGAATCCTCTTCAAGGGTGACGATGTCACCGATTGGCCCACTGATGTCAGGGCCAAGGCCGGCATGTTCCTCGCCTTCCAGTACCCCCAGGAAATTCAGGGCGTCTCGGTCCTGAACTTCCTTCGTCAAGCGTGGTCCGCCCGCCGCGGCATCGACCTTTCCATGCTCGAACTTCGTCTCGAAATCATGGAGTGGATGACCCGACTCGACATGGACCCGTCGTTCGCCGATCGGTACCTCAACGAGGGGTTCTCCGGAGGCGAGAAGAAGCGCAACGAGATCCTGCAGATGGCGATCCTCCAACCCGATATCGCCATCCTCGACGAAACCGATTCCGGTCTCGACATTGATGCACTTCGTGTGGTCGCCAAGGGAGTCCGCGAAGTCCTTGCGTCTCGTCCCGAACTCGGCATTCTTGCCATCACTCATTACCAACGACTGCTCGACGAACTGAATCCTTCGTTCGTGCATGTCCTCATCGACGGTCGCATCGTTGAATCCGGCGGACCGGAACTCTCCCGCAAGCTCGAGGCCGAAGGCTACGACGCATGGCTGTGAGCACTGACCCTCTCGACGGGACCGTTCTCAAAGACCAATTCCCGCTTCTGTCGCGCAATGTCCACGGAAAGCCGATCATTTACCTCGACTCTGCGGCAACATCGCAAAAGCCTCTTGCAGTCTTGAACGCGATGGACGAGTACTACCGAACCATCAATTCGAACGTGCACCGCGGCGTTTACCTGATCGCCGAAGAAGCAACGAATCAGATGGAAATCGCCCGCGATCGAGTTCGCGATTTCATCGGAGCGCGTTCCTCAGCGGAAATCATCTTCACGAAGAACGCCACTGAATCACTCAACCTCGTAGCAATGAGTTGGGGCCGCGCCAATCTTTCTGCTGGCGATGTCGTCGTTCTCAGCCATATGGAACATCACGCCAACATCGTTCCGTGGCACATGCTCGTTGCGGAGATCGGCATTGAACTCCGATGGATCCCCCTCGACACTGAGGGTCGTCTCGATCTAACTGACCTTGACGTTCTGCTTGAAGGCGCCAAGGTGCTCTCGGTAACGGCGATGTCGAATGTTCTCGGCACCATGAATCCGGTCCGTACCCTCACCGATGCCGCTCGCCGGGCTGGCGCAATCAGCATCATCGATGGTTGCCAGTCCGTCCCCCACAGCCCGACCAACGTCCAAGAACTCGGTGCCGACTTCCTCGCCTTCTCGGGACACAAGATGTGCGGTCCCACCGGCATAGGTGTCCTTTTCGGACGCGAGGAACTTCTTGAAGCGATGCCGCCGTTCCTCGGCGGCGGCGAGATGATCCGCGATGTTCGCCTCGACGGTTTCACCACAAACGATCTGCCATGGAAGTTCGAGGCTGGCACACCTCCGATCGCCGAAATCATCGGCCTTGGCGCAGCAGTGGAATGGCTCCAAGGAGTCGGCATGGACAATGTGCGCGCTCACGAAATTGCTCTCACTCAGTACACCATGTCGACCCTCGGCGAACGTTTCGGCGATCGCATCCGGATCCACGGGCCTTCGAATCCTCTCGAACGCGGAGGGGTCTTCAGTTTCGATTTCGACGGCTTGCACCCGCACGACATCTCTCAGGTGCTTGACGAGCATGCAGTCTGTGTCCGTGCCGGCCACCATTGCGCCAAACCCCTCATGAAGATCCTCGGGGTCGGCGCAACCGCCCGAGCATCGGTTTATGTCTACAACGACACCTCTGATATCGATGCCCTCGCCGATGCGCTTGATGCCGCTGGCGCGTTCTTCGCCTTCTAGTCCCCTACGCTCACACCAACACCACCCACAGGGAGCGCCGCCAATGCCCGGCCTCGAAGACCTCTACCGAGAGATCATCCTCGACCACTACCGCAACCCGCGTAACCGCGGCGAGCTCGAAACCCCTCCGGCTCATCGGGTCGAGGGTTTTAATCCGCTGTGTGGCGATGAAATCGTGCTGTTTCTCGACCTCGATGCCGATGGTCGCGTTGCCGACATTCGCATCTCGGGCCAGGGCTGTTCCATTAGTCAGTCGTCGGCCTCGATGATGTCGGCGGCAGTGAAGGGAAAGTCGATCGCCGAGATCGACGAACTCACCCGGGCCTTCAAAGCGATGATGTCGATCCACGAAAGTGCCCTTGAAGGGTCGGAAACCTCTGAGCCGGTAGAGGTTCCCGAAGTGAAACTCGGCGATCTCGAGGCACTCCGCGGAGTTGTGAAGTTCCCCGTTCGCATTAAGTGCGCAACGCTTGCATGGAACACGCTCGCTCAAGGCATCGACGAAGCTTCCGTCTGATCCGGATCGTTGGTTCCCGTGTTGATCAGGGAATGAACTCGTAACGAATCGGACACTGGTCGACATGGTTCACCATTACCCGAGGTAGCCACTTTGGCTCGGCGGTGATCTCGAGGTTTCGGGTGTGCGCCGCTATCGCCATGGCGGTTTCCTGTAGTTCGGCGCGAGCCAATGCCTGCCCGAGGCAGAAATGCGGACCCATGCTGAAGGTGAATGACCACACGGTGGGATCGCGGGTGATATCGAAACGGTCAGGATCGCGATAGCGACGAGGATCACGGTTTGGTGCGCCGATAATTGTTGTGACCGCTTCACCCGCTTCGAACTGAAGCCCTGCAAGTTCGGTCGCTTGGGTTGTTTTGTTTCCCGATGCATAGAACCCCGGTCGATAGCGCAGCACTTCCTCGACTGTTCCCCGCGCGAGGCCATCGGGATTTTCACGAAGCAGTTGAAGTTGATCGGGATGAGAAGCCAATTCCATAAACATCGAGGTCATGACGCTCGACGTTGTTTCGATGGCACCGGCAAAGATGTTGGTGAAGAGCACGATGAGTTCCTCGTGGCTCAGTCGGTCCCCGTCTTCTTCGGCAGCGATCAATCGAGTCAGAAGGTCGTCGCGAGGGTTGCGTCGACGATCTTCAACCAGTTCCCCGACAAACTCCATCGCAACCGCAAACGTGGCGTTCGCCCTATCGCGAATTTCCTGAGTGACATTTGGACCGAAAGCATCTCCGCCACCGCCCTGCATCTTGGCGCCAACTTCGGCTGCCTCTTGCGGTGAGATTTCGAGGAAGGCTGCGATCGATAAGAACGGGACCACACGAATGTGTTGGCGGACATCGAAACTGCCAGCGTCGGCATGGCGTTCAAGAAGATCGCGAACATGCTGACGAACGACAGGGCGAACTTTGTCGGCGGACTTCGGAGTCAATGCCCGATTCACAAGACCACGGAGACGTCGGTGATCTTCGCCATTGAGCGCGCCTATCGAATACCGACGCCACTCATAAAGGGGATCGCCGGGTTTGAAACCCCGAGCCTCGATGTACTCAAGACCTTCATTAATGAATTCGGGGCGCTTCTTGATTTCCTCAGCGTCATCCCAACGAAGGATTGCCTTGATTCCTTCAGGAGTCACCGCCGTGCGATGGTTCTCACGAAGGCCAGCCAGAATGGGATACGGATCAGCCCAGTACAAGTCGTCATGAAGTGGGATGACAGGAACTGCTGACGCCATAGACGCGATCCTGTCAGAGACTGATGACTCCGTCGATACCCGTCGCCAGTGCGAAGCAACGTTCGGTGGGGCCACCACTGTCGTGGCTGGTGATGTCAATCACGACGCGGTTCCAAACATTGGACCAATTCGGATGATGGTCGAGTTCCTCGGCAATCGGAGCGACACGATTCATGAACGCCCATGCTTCGGCGAAATCGGTGAACGTGAATTCACGGTGGAGGTGGCCGTCGACCACCGTCCACTCGGGGACAGTTGCCAAACGATCAGCAACTTCCTCAGCACTCAGTACCGAATCGCGTGGGCTCATGCGAACGGATCTGCAAATGGATCGGCGAAAGGATCGGTAGCTGGCGCTGGCGCGTCGTCTTCGACCCACTGGGCATACCCGGTACGTTCAAGGTCATCGGCAAGTTCCGGGCCACCCGACGCAACAATGCGGCCTTGAGCCAGAACGTGGACGACATCGGGCTTCAGCTCTTCGAGAAGTCGTGAGTAATGCGTGATCGCCAGCACCCCGAGGTCAAACTCGACAGTGGCCTCTTCAACTCGACGCGAACAGGCCCGAAGCGCATCGACGTCGAGCCCCGAATCCAGTTCATCGAGAATGGCGAACTTGGGTCGAAGCACAGCGAGCTGCATTGTTTCGTTCCGCTTCTTCTCGCCGCCAGAGAGGTCGACATTGACCGGACGGTCGAGGAGTCGCGTGGCCAATCCGATTCGCTCGGCTTCAGCAGCCACTGCGGTATGCACGATCGAAGCGTCACGACCCTGGGCTGCAAGTGCCTCTGTGAGAAGTTCTTCGAGGCTCACCCCTGGGACTTCCACCGGGTACTGCATGGCCAGGAACAACCCGGCTTTGGCTCGCTCATAGGTGGGGAGCGCAAGCAGATCGACCTCGTCGATCGACACCGAACCACCGGTGACGGTGTAGCCGGGCTTGCCCATAAGGACATGGGAGAGGGTCGACTTACCGGCGCCGTTTGGTCCCATGACTGCATGGACCTCACCCGACTTCACGATTAGATCGACACCATTGAGAATCTGCCGACCAGCGACTTCAGCGGTGAGGCCTTGAATGCGGAGTTCACTCATGTCAGTCGATCTCCACGAATACAGCAGCGTCATCGATACGCACGACATAGGTCGGAACAGCTTTGGTCGCTGGAAGCGAATTGGGAATACCAGTTTCCAGCGAGAAACAACTGCCGTGCTTCGGGCATTCAAGTTCACACGTCTTCGGGTGCACCTCACCCTCGGAAAGCGAAACGTCGAGATGGGTGCAACGGTCACCGATCGCGAAAAACGCGCCTCCGATATGAGCAAGAGCGATACGGACTGATCCGAGATCGAATCGACGTACCTCGCCATCAGGAACGTCGTGAATGGAACACACTCGTTCAAGTGTCATGAGTTCACCCCTGCAGTAAGTCGTTCGTCGATTGCGGCAGCAATCAACGGCACTGCCGCAGCAACTGGGAACTCCTCAAGAACTTCGTCGAAGAATCCCGCAACTATCAATCGCTCGGCGATTTCGGTCGGCACGCCACGACTTTCCAGATAGAAGACCTGTTCTTCATCCACCGGACCAACCGTGGATGCGTGGCTGCACTTCACATCATTTGTTTCTATTTCGAGATTGGGCACCGACTCTGCCCAAGCGGTGTCGGAAAGTTTCAGATTGCGATTGGTCTGGAACGCATTCGTGCCGCGAGCTTCTTTCTCAACGCGAATCAAACCGGTGTAGATCGAACGCGATTGCCCGCCAACAGCACCCTTGAACATGAGGTTGGAGTTCGTGTCGGGGGCGGCATGATGCTGGAAGGTGCGGAAATCAAGCGTTTGCGCGCCAGTTCCGAAGTACACGGCGCTGAGATTGCCGGTCGCCCCGCGACCAATCAGTTCACAATCGGTGCGCATGCGGCCATAGTCGCAACCAAGCCCGGCATGCGATGAGTTCAATGTTCCGTCGTTGAGCACTCGACTGACCTGTGAAGCGATCTGCCAAACACGAGGCCCTCGCATCTGTACATTTCCGTAGGAAAGTCGTCCCGCACGATCGACATCGAGTTCGACCAGTGGGGAAACAAATGCGGAGATGTCCGACGAACCGTGCCAGTCGAGAACGCTCACATCTGCATCGGCTCCAACCCGCACAACAAGACGGGGATAAACAGCCGAACCATCGATATCGATCCAGTCGATAACGGCGATCGGAGCGCCGACGGTGACTCCGGCGGGCACATGCACGAGCACGCCATCAACGAAGTTGGCATCGTTGAGGCGACCAAAGACATCAGGTCCGCCATCGGCGACCGCGCCGAGCAAATTCAGCGCATCGGGGCCCGCAACCAGCGAGCCGACGTAGACACCCTTCGCCACAAGTGCTTCGTCGAGCCTTGAGGCAACCACTGAACCGTTGCGAACAATCACCGCTCCGGAGAGCTGACCGAGCGAATCAAGAAGCGCGGCCGCTTCAGCAGGAACTCCCTCGGATCGATCGCTGACGATGGCCCATTGGCTCAGATCAATGTCGGCGACACGGCTGTAGCGCCAGACCTCTTCTTCGGCCGAGGGCAGAGAGAAATGGTCGGCGTGGACGGCCGCGGAACGTCGATCAACAAGCCACTGGGGGGAAGACACGGGAATAATCCTACCCGCATAGGAGAAATTACGGCCATTCTACGAGCGGCGAAATTTCCTCTTCAAGCGACCAAGCGGTCCGGCGGCCTTGCGTTGCTCGGCGTCGAGTTCCGCCAGTATCTGCGGTCCCACCGCGTTCACGATGTCCTCTGCGGCATCGAGCAACTCGGCGATTGC